>CAZCXL010000257.1:0-4212 GCA_964502625.1 uncultured Planctomycetales bacterium
CCGGCGACGTGGCCGATCACCTTGCCGTTGCGGATGTGCCCGACCAGAGCCTTGATCAAGTCCGGCTCCTGCGGGTGGTGCTGATACTTGGCGCCGGCGGCGTCGAGCACGCGCCGAACCTCTTCGCTGGTGTACGAAGGTCCAAGCAAGGAACCGAACTGCAGATCTCCGCTCTTGATCTCGCGCGGATTGCCGAGCAATTGGTGCCAGGTGAACAAGGCCGCGCCAAGCGCGCCACCGGCGTCGCCCGCGGCGGGCTGAATCCACATCTTGTCGAAGCAACCGTCGCGCAGGATCTTGCCGTTGCCAACGCAGTTCAGCGCCACACCGCCGGCCATCACCAAATTCTTCGAACCGGTCAACTTGCGCGCGTGGCGCGCCATGCGCAGCATCACCTCTTCGGTGACGGCCTGCACCGACGCGGCGAGATCCATTTCGCGCTGACCGAGCGCGGTCTCGGGCTTGCGCGCCGGTCCGTCGAACAACGCGGAGAACTTCTCCGTGTGCATCCGCTCCGAGTGGCAGTAGCCGAAGTAGGACATGTCCAGCCGGAATGAACCGTCTTCCTTCAGATCCAGCAGATGCTCCAGGATCAGGTCCTTGTATTTCGCCGTTCCATACGGGGCGAGACCCATCAACTTGTACTCGCCGGAATTGATTCTGAATCCGCAGAAGGCGGTGAAGGTCGAATACAGCAGCCCCAAGGAGTGGGGGAAGCGCAACTGCTGCAGCATTTCCAATTGGTTGCCGCGGCCGTGCCCGATGCTGGCCGTCGCCCATTCGCCGACGCCGTCCATGGTCAGGACAGCCGCGTCTTCGAAAGGCGAGGGGAAGAAGGCGCTCGCCGCGTGCGATTCGTGGTGCTCGGTGAAGACGATCCGCGCGCGATACAAGCCACCGAGACCTTTGCGGATCTCTTTCTCCAGATGAAGCTTGCCGCGCATCCACATCGGGATCGCGACCCGGAACATGCGGAATCCGCGCGGCGCCACGCCCACCCAAGTCTCGAGCATGCGCTCGAACTTGAGCAGTGGCTTGTCGTAGAAGGCGACGACGTCCAAATCGGCCGCGGTGATGCCGGCTTCCTTCAGGCAGTACTCGATCGCGCTCGACGGGAAGCGCGCATCGTGCTTTTTACGAGTGAAACGCTCTTCCTGAGCCGCAGCAACGATCTTGCCGTCCACCACCAGGGCGGCGGCGGAATCGTGATAGAAAGCGCTGATGCCGAGGATTTTCATCCGAAGAGGGTCCAAGCCGACGGGGACCGAATAGTTTATATCGGCCAGGACCCCCCTGCTCGAATCAGATTCGGATCACTAGCTGTCCAAACACCCAGATCTGGTCGTCGCCTCCAGCGATTGCGTCGCCGGCAAGAAAATCGCTGACTCCGAAGTGGATTTCGGCGGACTCATGAATGGCATACCAGGCCATGGCATCCACTTCGATGCCCAGATCATCCTGTCCTGCGGCCTTTACCAGACCACCGCGGAGATCAGGAAGAGCGCCATTGGTCTCGGCCAGGGTCATCCAGTGCACGCCGCCAGCAAAACGCCAATCCGTGTTGGCTTTGTAGCGCAAGTAGAACGAAGTGTCGAGCACGTTCGTGAGTTGGACGAGGTCCGCCGCGCCAAGAATCTTGTGAGGCGTGTGAAAGTAAGGCTTGAAGGCCTCGTCGTCGCCGTCTGCCGGGTCGCTGTCACCACTTGCGTAGAGCACGTTGACTCCCACCGTGAATCCCGTCGCGACAGGCATTCCGGCGTCAAACATCGCGAGCATGCCGCCCGCGTCCAAGGCGCCGTGATCGCCAGTCTGCGAGGCAAGTTCCGCCTTCACTGCAGGGCCGTCTTTGATTCCCCACTTGGCCCGGCCGCCGATGGTGAGATCGTCCGTCATGGTTCCGTAGTCCTTGCGATCGTCGCGGACCAAGCCGTAGAGCTCGAAGGAGAAATCGCCGAGCGGCGCGCCCAACCAGAGGCCTCCGAAGGATTGATCCATGCCCGGCGCGATGCCCTGGCCTTCCACCGGCTGGGTGAAGAACAGATCAGCCCAATAGTGCTCCTCCTTGTGGCGCAAGCGCAGGCCGTCGAAGGCAGTGCCGGTCCGGCCCCAATCTCCGTTGGAGATGAGGAGTTCGTCGGCGTAGAGCATCTCGAAGCGTCCGACTTGTAGGTCCACGAAATCTGCCACGCCGGTGACTTCGGCGAAGCCCTGGTGGAGGGCTTCGTCAGAGTCGCCGCCGTCCGTGTCGATCATGCTCTGAAACTGGATGAAACCGCGCACGCCTTCGCGCAGCTTCCCGTCCAAGGCGAGGCGGAAGCGACCCACTGAGTTGCTGGCGCTGTCCACTCCCATGATCGGCGATGAAGGATCCCGCGTTTCGTGGCGGAATCGCAACTCGCCGCCGATCGTCAGCGAGGCGTCGCCTTGAGGAATGGTGAATCCGCCCGGTTGTTGGGCGAGGATGAGCAGGAGAAGGCAGGAACTCATGGGTTTTGGGTGCGAGGCTCAATTGTGCTGCATGAATCTTGAATCAGCCATCAGAAACAGTTGGCGGAAGCATTAGCCGGACGGGGCATGAGATCGCCTCCATAATGAAAACTATTCCTTATCGGGCGGGTCAATTGAAGTGAATGGAGCGCATGGAACGGAATGATAGAAATGTGCTCATGAATGACCAGCACACTCGTGGTGGCTGTTCGCTCCTCAATTCCTTGCCCTGAACCACTTTGGTGTACGCCATGAAACTCATCCTTAAGTCTGCGCTTCTCTCCGGTGCGGTAGCCGGTGCGGCGCTCCTTACTCCTAGCAGCGTCGCTGCCGCTCAATCCAAGGATTGGGGCGAATTCAAACCGTCTGCCGCCTACGAACTCATGGACGCGATGCTGGAGGACGCTGCAGACGAAGTCGTTCGCATCGGCGCACGTCCGCCGATTCTGTCCCGGCAAATGGCGATCTGCGCTACAGCCATGTACGACGCGTGGGCAGCCTATGACGGCAGAGCCGTCGGCGTGTACTCCGGCGGCAATCTGCGTCGGCCGCTCGCTGAACGCACCGATGCCAACACGCGCAAGGCCATGGCCTATGCGATGTACCGCACCGTGCTAGATCAATATCCGATGGAGAACAGCCACAGCATGGCGCTGATGAAAAAATGGGGCTACGACCTGAACGACAAGTCCATGGATGTCTCCAGTCCTGAGGGCATCGGCAACAAAGTCGCTGCCCTGGCGCTCGAGGCGCGCCATCACGATGGCTCCAACCAGCTTGGCGACGAAGTGGGCTCCAACGGCAAACCCTTCTCCGACTATACCTACTACAAGCCGGTCAACCCGATTGACCAAGTCCTTGATCCAGATCACTGGCAGCAGATTCCTTTCGATGACGGCAAAGGCGGCAAGTTCCACCCCGGCTTTCTCGCGGCCCATTGGTATCGCGTCAAGCCGTTCGGTCTGGAGCGCCCGGATCAATTCCGTCCGCCGCCGCCGCCGAAGTTCGGCAGCGATCAACTGAAGAAGGAAGTGGACGAATGCATCCACTTCAACGCCACGCTCACGCCGGAACAGAAGGCGATCGTTGAATTCATGCGCGACGGCCCGCGCTCCACTGGCCAATCCGGCCACTGGCTGAAGGTGGCCCTCTCGGTCTCGCGCCGTGACAAGAACAACACGGAAAAAGACGTCAAACTCTACATGGCGGTGGCGAACACGGCGCTAGACGCCTTCATCGCTTCCTGGGAGTGCAAGCGTTTCTACGACTCGCCGCGTCCCTACGCGCTGGTGCGTGAGTACTACCGCGGCCGTGACATCGAAGGCTGGCTCGGGCCTGGCAAAGGCGTGGGCACCATCAAGGGCGAGAATTGGATTCCCTATTCGCCTGCGACCTTCGTGACTCCTCCCTTCCCGGGCTACACCTCGGGGCACGCCACCGTGAGCGCCGGATGCGCCATGATGCTGGAACTCATCACGGGAAGTCCGCGCTACGGCGATACCGAAGAGCGTCAGGCCGGATCCATGACAGAGGCCGGCGTGAAGTGCTCTGCGATGCAAGCCAAACACGGCACCATGGAGGAAGGCTTGAGTTGCAACGTGCTGCTGGAGCTGCCCACTTTCTGGGACATGGCTGAAATGGCAGCGCTCTCGCGGTTGATGGGGGGCTATCACATCCGCACCGACAACGAAGCAGGATTGACGATGGGCAAACAGGTGGCTCAGT
>CAZCXL010000258.1:0-4187 GCA_964502625.1 uncultured Planctomycetales bacterium
GCCGCCACGAGCCAAGGCACGCTGAAGGGCGTGGATAGCCGCACTGGGCGCGCCTACGAGCTACCGATCAGTGACGACACCATCACCGCCAAGGATCTGCGGCAGATCAAGGTGAAGCAGGAGGACTTCGGCATGATGTCCTTCGATCCGGCGCTGGATGCCACGGTGGTCACGCGCTCAGAGATCTGCTTCATCGACGGCGAGAAAGGCATCCTGAATTATCGGGGATATCCGATCGCTCAACTCGCTGAGCAGAGTCATTTCCTGGAGGTGGCCTATCTGATTCTGAATGGTGAGTTGCCGAACTCGGTCCAATTCGCCGCGTTCGAAGCCGAGGTCCGCGCCGAGACTCGAGTGCCCGAAAGCATGGTGCGCCTGCACGAGGCCATGAGTCCCGAGGTGCATCCCATGTCCATGCTGACCGCGGCACTGGCCGCGCTCGGCGGTGATTTCCCGGACTCGGCCAAGGTCAGCGATGCAGCCACCCGTCGCCGTCAGATCGTGCGCCTCACGGCGTTGACGCCGGTGATCGCAGCGCTCGGCTACCGCCGACGCAACGGCCTGGAAGTGGGAGGCATTCGGCCGCGTCCGGAACTTTCCTACACCGGCAACTTCTTGCACATGATGCTGGACCAGGGCGGTCGTGAGGCGCAAGTCCACGGAGCCTTCGAGCGCGCCATGGACGCCTTGCTCGTGCTGCACGCCGAGCACGAGTTGAATTGCTCCACCAATGCGGTGCGCGCTGTGGGGTCCTCCCACGTAAATCCTTACAGTTCGGTCGCGGCCGCTTGCGCGGCCTTGCATGGACCGCTGCACGGTGGCGCCAACCAAGCGGTGCTCGAAATGCTGGAGCAGATTCCAACCGTGGAAGCCGTGCCGGGATTCCTGGCCTCCTGCAAGACCGGAGAGCGCCGACTCATGGGCTTCGGCCACCGGGTTTACAAGAACTACGATCCCCGCGCCCGCGTCATCAAAGAGTTGGCCGAGAAAGTGTTCGAGGTGGTGCCCACCAACCCGAAGTTGGCCGTGGCGCGCGCCTTGGAGAGCGCAGCGGTGCAGGACTCCTACTTCGTGGAGCGCAAGCTCTACCCGAACGTGGACTTCTATTCGGGTCTGATCTATTCCGCGATGGGATTCTTACCGCGCATCTTCACCGTGTTCTTCGCGGTGGCGCGCATGGTCGGCTGGCTCGCCCACTGGGACGAACTGCTTTCCGACAGCAAGAACCGAATCGTGCGTCCGCGCCAGATCTACGTCGGCGCTGCGCCACGAGATTACTTGGCCATCGCGAAGCGCGCCGGCTCTCGCTAACGCGGCGCGGGTCCGAGCAGCGCAAGCGCGGCCGAACTCAGCGCCATGACGCCGGTGCGGAGCGCTCCGCGCGCCTCGGGCGTGTAGCGGCTGGTGTGCACGGCGGGCACGGCCGGTCCGCCTGTTTGCGCTTGCGACCAGCGCTCCGGCGGGGTGACGCCGAGCCAGAACAGATAACTCGGGCATCCGGCGGTGGGACCGTAGAGACCGAAGTCCTCGCCCCCCATCACTGCGGGGACGGTGCGCACGGCCTGGGGACCCAGCGCTCGCGCCATCGCTGCATTGGCCTTGAGGACGAGTTCGGGATCGTTGTAAGTGGCGCCGATCGACTCATCCAGGATCGTGATTTCCGGTTGGAGTGACTCCGGAAATCCTGCAGCCCGTGCTTCTCCTTCCGCAGTGCGCCGAATCGCGGCGAGCAAAAGCGCGCGCGTCTCGGGAGCGTACGAGCGCACCGTAATCTCGAGTTTGACCTCGTTCGGAATGATGTTGTGCTTGGCTCCGCCGTGGATGGAACCCACGGTGATGACCGCTGGCTCGCCGGGCGCCACTTCACGACTCACGATGGTCTGCAGTCCAAGCACGATGCGCGAGGCCAGCACCACGGGGTCGTGCGTCAGATGCGGCGTGGATCCGTGCCCGCCCTCTCCACGGACGAGAATGTCCACCGAGTCCACGTTCGCAAGCGCAAATCCTGAGCAAGATCCGATGGATCCCACGGGTAACTCGGCTTTGGTGTGGACTGCCAGGCAGACATCCGGCTTCGGAAACCGCTCGAACAATCCGTCCGCGAGCATCAGGCGCGCGCCGGAGCCACGCTCTTCCGCAGGTTGAGCGATGCACACCAAAGTTCCACTCCAGGAACCGCGCTGCTGCGCCAAATAGCGCACAGAGCCAACCACGGCGCTCATGTGGAGGTCATGACCACAGGCATGCATGACTCCTGCATTCCGGCTGGCGTAGCCCAGACCGGTCTCCTCCAGAATCGGCAGTGCATCCATGTCGCAACGCATCAGAAGAGTGGGACCCTCGCCGTTCACGAGCACGCCGACCACTCCATGACCGCCCACGTTCTCCGTGACCGTGAAACCCGCCTCCTTCAGCAGTGCGCTCATGCGCGCGGAGGTGCGCACTTCCGCGAATGAAAGCTCAGGATCCGCGTGCAGCTCTTCGTAGAGGCGCGTGAGACCGTCGATTTCCTTCCCCATCCAAGCCTCCAGTCCGGCAGGTGCCTGCGGAAGCGCGACGAACAAACAGAGCGAGAACAGCATGCGGAGCGGTTGGTGGTATTAAGTGCGCAGAATGTCGAGGAAGGTTCGCACCATGGTGCCGCGGCCTCCCGCGCTGAAGTAGGAGCGCCGCGGTCCCTCCCAGGCGGTGGCAGCGATGTCGAGGTGCACCCAGGGCACGTCCTCCACGAAGAAAGACAAGAAGGAGGCTCCGGCGATGGTGCCCGCACCCTGTCCCGGTGCGTAAATGTTCTGCAGATCCGCGTAGGTGCCACGCGTGAGATCGCGATAGTCCTCGGTCAGCGGTAGCTGCCAGAGCGGCTCGCCAGCGCGTTTTCCGGCCGCAATCGTTTCCTCGATCGCCTTCTGGTCGTTGCCGAGCACGGCGGTGTGCAAATGCCCAAGCGCGATCGTGGCAGCGCCCGTGAGGGTGGCAACGTCGTAGATCCGGTCCGGTTTGATCTGCCGCACGGTGTAGGTAAGGCAGTCAGCCAGGACGAGGCGGCCCTCTGCGTCGGTGTTCAGCACTTCAATGGTCATGCCGTTCATCGCGGTGACAATGTCGCCGGGCCGCTGCGCGGCTCCGTCCGGCATGTTCTCCACGCATCCGAGCACGCCGTGGACTTCGTACGCACATTCCGCGCCGAGGGCGAGGGCGTGAAAGGCTGCCAAGACGGCTGCGGCGCCGCACATGTCGAACTTCATGTCCTGCATGCCGCCCGAAGGTTTGATGGAGATGCCACCGGTGTCGAAGGTGAGGCCCTTGCCCACGAGGGCAATCCGACCTTGCGCGCGTCCTGCCGGGCGGTACTTCAAGTGAACGAGCTGCGGCTCTTGCGGGCTGCCCAGCGCGACGCCCAGCAGAGAACCTGCGCCCATGCGCTCCAAATCCTTGCGTCCATGCACCTTCACACTGATGCGCGGGCTAGCACTGCCGACTTTGCGGGCGCGCTTCGCGAATTCGCGCGGGGTGAGCACGTTGGCCGGAAGGTTCTGCAGTTCTCGTGCGAAGAGGCTCGCAGCCGCGGCGATCTCGCCGCGTTTGGCCTCTTTGCGTGCCGCCGCGGAGCTTCCCGCACCCGTGAGCGTGACTGAGTTCACCTTCGCCTTCTTGCGCTTTTCCTTCATCACGGCCGGGTCGTAGCTCGCCATGCCAGCGCCTTCGGCAGCAGCTTGGATGAAGCCCGCGCCCATGGTCACCCCACTCAAGTCGAGAATCAGATGCTTGCGCCCCAAGGCTTCGGCTTGAGCGCGCGCCACACCTGCGGCTTCACGCAGGTCTTCTGCCGAGAGTTTCTTGGTCTCAGGGAGGCGTAGCAGCAGCCAACGCTTGCCGTTCGCTCCGTGCAGCAGAATGGGAGCACTGCCCTCGAGTTCGAGGTCGGACTTCCAAGTCGCCTCTGCAGGCGCGCCTTCGGGGAGCTTCGGCTTCGCGCCCTTCGGCACGAGGAGGGCATGGAGATCGTCGCGGCCTGCGGTCGCACGGTCTTGAATTCGGATGCGCATGTCAGATCGGGTTTGGGGAATCACATGCCCGCGTACGCCGGCCCGCCGCTTGCGGGAACCTCCCAGTTGATGATCTGGTAGGGATCGGCGATGTCGCAGGTTTTGCAGTGGACGCAGTTGGATGCGTTGATGATGAGGCCC
>CAZCXL010000259.1:0-4181 GCA_964502625.1 uncultured Planctomycetales bacterium
CCTGGGTTGCGTGGATGAGCGCTGTCAGGCGGCCCGCGCGGCGGGCCACCGCGAGCCCGTGGCCGCGCTCGCGGTGCAGGCAGCCGGTGGCTGGTGGCTCGTGGACGCGACTCCGGACCTGCCGGAGCAGATTCACCGCATGGGAACGATGCCGCAAGGCATCCTGCTGACTCATGCGCACGTCGGTCACTACACGGGCCTCATGTACCTGGGGCGCGAAGGCATCGCCGAGCGGCGCATGCCGGTCTATTGCAGTGAAAAGATGGCCGATTTTTTGACCCACAACGCGCCCTGGAGCCAGCTCGTCGCGCTGGAGAACATTGTTCTATTGCCATTCCGCGCCGGAGACGAGATCCGGCTGAATCCGGATCTGCTGGTGATTCCCGTGGAGATCCCTCATCGCAATGAGTTCGCGGACACGCACGGTTTCCGCTTCCGCTCCAGTTCCGATTCCGCCGACGGCTTGCTCTACGCGCCGGACATGGATCATGCGCGGTGGATGCTCACGCCAGGCGTTCACGATCCCGTGGCGGTCATCGACGGCAGTTTCTACTCCGGCGACGAGTTGCCGGGGCGGGATCTGAGCGAGATTCCGCATCCTCCGGTCACCGTGTTGATGCGGGACTTCCTGCCGCTGGCGGGCAATCAGCTCTTTGTCCACACCCAGTTCTGGTTCACCCATCTCAATCACAGCAACCCGATGTGGGATCCAGAGTCCGCGGCTTCCCGTGACGTGATGCGGCATGGGCATCGCATCGCGCGCGTCGGCGACGTGATTTACGAAGTTCCTGAGCGCGATTAGCGCGCGGGCCGTTTCAGCAAAGTCGTGAAGGCTTGGTCGTGCAAGAGCGGCGCCCCGGACGCATCGCGCACTCCGGCAGCGACCAGGGCGTGCACGTAGCCTTCGCGGAGATCGTCCACCACCAGTTCGATCGACATGCCGTCGGGACTCGGACGCGTGGCCGTGATCCGCGGCGCGCGGACCGCGAATGGATCACTGCCATAGGCGCTATGCAGTTCGTAGGTCCACGAGGCGCAGGCGAAGGACCGCGGATCAGCCAAAGTGGCCGGATCTGCAGCCCGCGTGAATTCGAGGCGGAATCCATCGGGACGCGCGCGCACGGCCAGGATTTCGAAGGGCGTCTCTCCGTTCCAAGTCAGGCGTTGGAGTCCCCAGGACTGCGTGCCCAGCGATGCCCAACCGCGGTCGGACATCCCGACGACCAAACCGCCTTCCGCGTCGAAAGCCACCCGGATCACGCCGCTGAGCAATCCGCGCCGGAACGGGAAGCAGGTTCCCTGCCAAACTCCGTCCACTTCCTCAAGAAAGACGCGGATCACGGAAGCCTGATATTGATCGCCCACGAACATCTGGCCTTGAAACGGTCCGAAGGCGCCGCCGGATTGATCCCAGACGAAACCGCTGGGCGAGCGCCCCATCACGTCGTAGGGAAACCAGACTGCCGGGAGTTTGAAATGAGGAATGGTTTTCGCTGCGTCCGGCATCAGGATGCCGTCGGGCAACTCTCCGGGATATTCCACCCGGGACTCGGGGAGTTTGCACGACTCCATGCCCCACGGATGCCCGTGGAAATCTCCCTCGTCAATCACGGACAGTTTCGACGCGCCACACCATTCCCCTTGGTTGTCGGTGTAGAAGACCGTGCCCCAAGGAGCGACGCCGATGCCCGCGGGTGAGCGCAATCCCGCCGCCACGGGCTGCATCTCTCCGCCCGGAGTAATGCGCATGGCCCAGCCGCGCCAATTCACCGGACCGAAGGCCTGCTCACCGAAGGGGCGGTTGAGCGTGACCCAGAAGTTGCCGTCGTGATCGCGCGCGGGACCGAAGGCGTACTCGTGATAGTCGCCGCTGGTCGGCCAGGCGTCACAGAAAGTTTCGAAGTCGTCGGCACGACCGTCGCCGTTCGTGTCGCGGATGCGCGTGAGTTCACCACGTTGCACGCACCAGATCCAATCGTCGTAATCCAGCAAGCCGAGCGGCTCCTGCAAGCCGTCACACCACAAGCGGAAAGTCGGCGAGCCGGACCAGGCATCCTGGATGCTCCAAATCTCTCCGCGGCGCGTGCATGCGAGCAGCTCGCCCGCTCCCTGCGGAAGAAGTCCGCCGACCTCGAGCACCGCGCTTTTCGGCGGAACGCACTCGACCGCCGGGTAGTAATGCGCTTCGCCGCGCGCCGAGGCTTGCGCGGACAACAGGAGGAGAGAAACAATTACCATGCCATGCGAATTTCGAAGGTTTGCGTGCCGGACGCGAGCGCCACCAAGAGTTCCTCGGCGCCAGACTGCTTGCGGATTCTGGCCTCTGCCCCCATCACGCGGATGCGCAAACCATCCGACGCGATCCAGTCCCCGTGTTCGTCTTGGATCCAGGACGCCGCCACTCCGGCGCGGAAGGTCCAACTTTCGCCTGCGGGAACACTCAGTTGAAACTTGCGTACAAGTTCAGCGCCACCCAAGGCGTAATGGGGAAGCAAAGATTCCTCGACGGAGAACTCGCCGCAGGAGTAGCGGAATGTGGGTCTTCCCTCGGCGTCCCGACGATGCCCCTGAAATCTCCATCCGGCTGCGGCACCGGACTCGAGCGGCCAGGGAGCCTGGGTGGAGGCCAATCGCGCGAAGGCGACCCCCTCCGCCATGGAGCGAAGCTCCTGACCGCGCGGCACCTCCAAGCGTCCGGCGCGACCGTGCCACGTTCCTTCGGCGTCGAAGAATGGCCCGCGCCACACCTGCATCAACCGCGCGTGTTGTAGATCGAAGGAAAGATGCACGCGCTCGGGAAAGCCCACGTTGATCACGCGCGGACTGCCGCCAGCCATGAAGGCGCCGAAGTAGATCGGACGTTGCGTGGGAATCAATTCGTAGTCGCCCGGCTGCACCAGCAAACCATCGGGCAGAGGCATGCTCCCACCCAAAGAGAGCCAAGCCCAGAGCGCACTGATTTGTTGCTGCGCATCTCCACCGAGAATTTGCGTGACCGCGGAACGGCCGCCCGCGAAGAAGACCGGCATGCGCGTTCCGGCGCGCATCACCAGGGGATTTTCCATCCACGCGCGGAACCAGGCGGGATCGAGGCGTTCCGCCATGAGCGTGAGATCCATGGATTGGATGCCGCTCGAAGCGTTCCCCGCCACCGGATGGCACTGCGCGCAGTTCAAGCCGCCCGCGCCCCCAAGCCGGCGCCCGGCTTCCACCAAATCCGCAGCGAACTCGGGGATCTGATCTTCTCCCCGGCGCACGTCCGCCTCGTCGAGCGCTGCGGCTAATCCGCTCACTTGAGCGCTCGCAAAGCGCGGCATGCGCGCATGCAAATAGGGACGCGCGCTTCCCGGTCTGGCCAGCACCTTCTCCAATGCCTCGCGCCGCAACTTCGCGCCGACTCCATCCAAACTCGGCGGCAGGCGGCCTTCCTCGCCGAGGTCGCCGTTGCCGCTGAAGGATGCAAGAACTTCGGGGCGCGGGCGTCCCACTCCAGCGCGCACGTGGCACGCGGTGCAATTGAGTCGCGTGAGATCGTGCTGCGCGCGTGCTGCAGCCGTGAGCGGCTCGCGCAACTCTTGAGCGTGCGCCACCACCTCACGCAAGGTCTCACGCTGCGCGGAGTCGAGCGCGTAGCGCGCGCTGTGCGGACTCGGCGTCTCCGCCAAGCACCCTGCGTTCGGGCGGAGTGACTCCCAGGCGGGCGCAGCGCGCGGATGATCCGCCGCGGGCGGCGGCGCAATGCCCCCGTGACAACTCGCGCACCCGCGCGCTTCGAAGAGCCGCAGCCCGCGCGCGACGCGCGCTGGATCCGGCGTCAAAGGAACGAATTCGAGCGGCGCGTAGACCGGCGCGCGAACCACGAGTTGCTCCGCGCCGAGTGCTTGCTTCTTCCCGCCACGCACGATCCACGCTTCGAGCGTTTCACCGCCGTCTGCTTCGAACATCTCGCCCTCGATGTGACGAAGACCGGCAGCCAAATGCGCGGACGCCTCGACCGCCTGAGGCGCATGATGCCCGTCGTTGTTCACGACGATCTCGCCGTCCACTTGCAAGCGCGAGCCGTCGTCGCTGTTCAAGCCGAAGCTGACGGTTTCCGCGCGCTCCAGCGAGAGCCAACCTTCGAAATAGAGATGGAATCGTTCCTCACGACGCTCTTCCGGAAGGGCGATGAGATCGGTGAG
>CAZCXL010000260.1:0-4158 GCA_964502625.1 uncultured Planctomycetales bacterium
CCTTCGGCGGCATGAAGAGCAGCGGCACCGGCCGCGAAGGCGGACGCTATAGCCTCGAGTTCTTCTCCCAAGACCGCAACGTCTGCGTGGCGCTGGGTTGATGCGGTCCTCCGACCCCGTGCGCGGGAGTCACTCGCATTCCTTCGCTGCGGACTCCAGTTTGGCGGAGCGGCGCACGCGAATCGTCATCGGACTCACCGCGGTGATGATGGTGGCGGAAATTGCCGCCGGTTCTTGGTTCGGTTCCATGGCGCTGCTCGCCGACGGCTGGCACATGGGCACCCACGTCGCGGCCTTCCTGATTGCCGCCCTCGCTTACGCCTTGGAACGCCGTTATGCCGAGGACCGGCGCTTCTCGTTCGGCACGGGGAAGTTCGCGATTCTCGGCGGATACACCAGCGCGGTTCTGCTCGGTGGCATTGCGCTGTTGATGGCGTTCGAGTCGTTGCGACGGCTCTTGCATCCTGCCACCATCCAGTTCGAGCAAGCCATCGTGGTGGCGGGGGTCGGCCTCATTGTCAATCTTGTGTGCGCACTGCTGCTGCGGAGCGCCACGCACCACGGCCACGGTCACTCCCATGATCCCAACCTCCGCTCCGCCTACCTGCACGTGCTCGCCGACGCGCTGACATCCATCACTGCGATCATCGCTCTCGCCGGCGGACGTTGGTTCGGCTGGAACTGGCTGGATCCCGCCATGGGTTTGCTCGGCAGCATAGTTGTGGCTTGGTGGGCGGTGGGCTTGCTGCGCAACACCGGTGCTGCCTTGTTGGATCGCACTCCCGCGCATTCGGATCTTGCCGAAGAAATCCGAAGGGTGGTCGAGGCAGATGGCCAAATCATGACCGATCTTCACGTGTGGCAGGTTGCGGCCGGACGCTACGCAGCGATCGTGTCCTTGGTGGGACCGGAAGCCAAATCTCCGGACGAATACCGCGAAATGCTGAAGGTGCACGAGGAACTCGTGCACCTCACCGTCGAGATCCGCGCCTAGTGCTTCTTCGCGTAGTCGAGCATGCCCTGGAAATCGATCACCACGGCAGGTTCCTTGCCGACCGTCCAGGCGTCGTGCCCGGCAGGCAGGAAGGAGACATCGCCGGCTTTGCACTCGTGCAGCGTGCCGTCGTCCATCTTGACCGCCATCACACCGGAAACGTGATACTGGAAGTGCGGGGCTTCACAGCTCTTGGTCTTCGCGAGCGGTTGCACCGAGGTGGACCATTTCCATCCCGGCTCGAAGGTCGCGCGTGCGATCATCGCGCCGCCGATCTTGACGAGTTCGACCTTCCCTTTCGGGAATTCGCGGACTTCGTCGGGTTTGGCGAAGCGTTTCAGCTCTGATTTTTCAGTCTTCACGTTGGGGCTCATGAGTAATTTCCTCAAGGAACGGGTGTGAGGTGATTCCCACACCGCACCCGTGAAACTATTCTCCGAGCGGCGTTTCGTCAAGGGCTGCTTCTCCCATCCGCGCCCAAGAGCCTTTGTCCCATGAACAAACGGTACATCGCGGGCAGCAGTACCAGAGTCAGCAGCGTGCTGGAGATCAGACCGCCGATGACGACCGTCGCGAGCGGTTTCTGCACTTCAGCGCCGGTGCCCGTCGCGAGCGCCATCGGCAGGAAGCCGAGCGAGGCCACGAGAGCCGTGGTCAGCACCGGACGAAGCCGTCGGAGCGCTCCTTCACGCACCGCGTCCTCCAACTTCACTCCCGCCAACTGCAGGCTACGAATTCGGCTCACGAGCACCAATCCATTCAATACGGCAATTCCGGACAGAGCGATGAAGCCCACCGCCGCCGACACCGAGAGCGGCAACCCGCTCGCCCACAGCGCGAACACGCCGCCGGACAAACCGAGCGGCACTGCGGTGAAAATCAAGAGTGCCAGCCGCAGGCTCTGGAAACTCATTCCCAACAAGAGGAGGATGGCGGCGAAACAGATCGGGACGACGACCGAAAGCCGCGCCCGCGCCGAAACCAGATTTTCATACTGGCCGCCCCAACTCAGCCAAGTTCCCGCCGGCAAGTCGAAGCGGGCGAGTCTTTGCTTCGCCTCGGCGACAAAACCGCCGAGGTCACGGCCACGCACGTTCGCCTGCACGATCACCCGTCGGCTGCCGAACTCATGACTGATCTGGTTGACCCCTTCGACTACTTCGAGGGTCGCGAGATCCTCAAGAGGCACCGAGGCCGGCAGGTGTTGGCCATCGCCGAGCGGATCCAGGTGTTCAGCAGCCGGCCCGGTTTCGCGATCCACGGGAAGCAGCACCGGCAGTCGGCGCACCGCCTCCAGATCGTTGCGCAGCGCTTCGGGCAAGCGCACGACCACGTCCACGCGACGCGCAGCCTCGAATACGACGCCGGCTTCGAGTCCGCCGACTGCGGCCGCAAGCACCCCCTGCACTTCCGCCATGGTGAGTCCGTAGCGCGCCACCGCCTCACGGTTTACGCGGACTTCGAGCACCGGCGCCCCGCTGGTCGGTTCCACGAGGACGTCGGCGGCGCCCGGGACCGCGGCCAGTATGCGTCCGACTTGCGCGGCTGCACGTTCCAGAGCAGCGAAGTCCTGCCCGACCACTTTCACCGCAAAATCAGCGCGCACCCCTGCGAGCAGTTCGTTGAAGCGCATCTCGATCGGTTGCGTCCATTCATAGGCGTTACCCGGAAGCTCCTCGACGGATTCTTGCATGCGCGCGCGCAACTGTTCCTTACTTTCGTCGGGATTCGGCCACTCGGCGCGCGGCTTGAGGATCAGGAAGGTATCCGAAAGGTTCGGAGGCATCGGGTCGCTGGCGAGTTCAGCTGTTCCCGTCCGCGAGAACACCACGTCCACTTCGGGGAAAAGTGCGAGCCGTTTTTCGAGCTCGAGTTGCATGCGCGTCGCCTGGGCGATTGAGACGCTCGGAATGCGGGATGCCATCACCACCAGATCCTGTTCGTCGAGGCGTGGCGCAAATTCCTGACCGAGCTTCCCACCCAGCCAGAGGGAGCTCGCGAACAGCAGCGTGCCGCCAGCGACTATAGCCAGCGGATGACGCACTGCGAAGCCGAGTAGCGGGCGGTAGGCGCGCTCGGCGACTTGAATTGCTGGATTGCGCCGCTCCGGCCGGTCGCCGCGCAGGGTGAGCGCAACCATCGCCGGCACGAAGGTCAAGGACAGGAGGAAGGCGGCGGTCAGCGCAAGGATCACCGTGATCGCCATGGGATGGAAGAGTTTCCCTTCCACGCCGGCGAGCGCGAGAATGGGCACGTAGACCGTGATGATGATGATGCCGCCAAAGCTGGTGGTCTTCAGCATCTCGGCAGTGGCTTCGCGCACGGTGGTGAGCCGTTCTGCCAGTGCCAAGGACCTCCCGAGTTCCTCGCGCCGCTCGCCGAGCCGACGCAAGCAGTTCTCCACGATGATCACTGCGCCGTCCACGATCAAGCCGAAATCAATCGCGCCTAAGCTCATGAGATTGCCGCTCACGCCGAAGCGCAACATCCCGGCAGCGGCGAGCATCATCGCCAGCGGAATCGCCGCCGCGCAGATCAATGCCGCGCGCAAATTCAGCAGCAGCAGCAGCATGACCAGCACGACGAGGGCCGCGCCCGCAGCGAGGTTCTTCTCGACGGTGCGGATGGTGGCGCCGACCAACTTCTGCCGATCCAGCACCGTGCGCGCGCGCACTCCGTCGGGCAGGCTGCGGCGAACTTCTTCCAATTTCAAAGCGACGGCAGCCGATACGGCGCGGCTGTTCGAGCCGATGCGCATCAGCGCGGTTCCGAGCACGGCTTCATGTCCGTTCTCGCTCGCCGATCCCATGCGCGGCTCACCACCCACTTGCACGCGCGCAAGGTCCGAGACCAGGATCGGTACCCCGTCGCGGGTCGCGACGGGCAGCGCGGCGATCTCCTCCGCGTTGCGAATCCGCCCGCCCGCGTTGACGATGCGCGCCTCTCCTTGATGCTCCACCCAGCCGGCGCCCGTGCTGGTATTGCCCTGGCGCAAGGCCTCGGCCAAAGCTTCCCAAGTCACGCCGTAGCTGGCCATGCGCAGCGGATCCGGCTCCACGACGAATTGCTTGACCCAGCCGCCGTTCGAGTCCACTCCGGCGACGCCGTCCACTTCGCGGATGCGCGGCCGGATGATCCAGTCCTGCACGGTGCGCAGATAGACC
>CAZCXL010000261.1:0-1131 GCA_964502625.1 uncultured Planctomycetales bacterium
GGTACTCCGGCGGCTCGAAAATGCCGCAAACTGGTGTCTCCATGACGCTTGGCGAGCCGGCGCCCATCCGGGCCGACAACCAGCGGTAAATGCGCGTAGTTGGGAATGGGCAGGCTCAGAGCGCGGAGAACCAGCACTTGGCGCGCCGTGCTGCGCAGCAGATCGTCGCCGCGCATCACCTCGGTGACGGCTTGGGCGGAGTCATCCACGCACACCGCGAGTTGATAACCCGCCTCGCCATCGCGCTTCTGCAGCACGAAATCTCCCAGTTGCGCGCCGACGTCGTAGCGCACTTCTCCGCAGATGCGGTCCTCGAACACCACCAGGGATTCTTCGGTACCGGCTTCGGGTACGCGGAATCGCCAGCACGCGGCGAGCCCGGTCTCAGCAAAGGCCTCGTCTGCGCTGCGCCAGCGGCCACGGCAAGTGCCGGGATAGAGCGGTCCTTCTTCCCCCAAATGCGGCGCGCTCGCCGCGCGCTCCACGTCGCTACGGCTGCAAACGCAGGGATAAGCCAAGCCGGATGCTGCCAGTCGGCCGAGCGCGTGAGCGTACTCCGCAGCGCGTTCGCTCTGCCGCATGGGCTCGCCATCCCAATCCAGACCGAGCCAACGCAAGTCTTCGAGCGCGGCGGCCTCCATGCCGGGCCGCACGCGCGGTCCGTCGAGATCTTCAATCCTCAGGCGCGCGATTCCCCCACGGGAGCGCAGATCGAGCCATGCCAAAAGGAAGCTGCGCGCATTTCCCAGATGCAGCACTCCGGTCGGACTCGGAGCGAGTCGGCCGCAAAGCGGCGACTTCATGCTTCCGAGGTCGGTTTGCACTCGGAAGAATCTAGCCGCGCACGCGCCTCACGCGGAGTCAGGCCAGCACTTGCGGCGCGGGCGCGCAAGACGTCGAATTCCGGCTTGGCGCGCGCTCCGTCCGTGGTCTCGCGAACCTTGTAGGGAAGGATTCCGAACTCGGTCATATGCTCTTCCATCCAACGGGGAAGACGACTGCGCTGGAGCGGGGCCACACGCAGGCCCAGCGTGCCTAGATGACGGAAGCAGAGCTCCTGCAGTCGCGCGTGGTCTTCGACCGAAGCCAAGACCACGACCTCGAAGGCGGGACGATTCTTCTTGGCCAGCG
>CAZCXL010000261.1:1141-4149 GCA_964502625.1 uncultured Planctomycetales bacterium
CTGCAGGACGCTCGGTGAAGCGAACCTTCCACGCGCGCAGGAGTGCCACCCCCGTCGGGGTCGCGCGTTCCCCGCGCAGACGCGTGCCGCACACGGGCATGCCCACGAGGAGTCGCAGAGTTCCCGGGGCCGGCACGGGCATCTCTCCGTGCGCGGCATGCACGGTTCCGCTGCCAACGGGAACCGCCGTGGAGTACAGGTTGCCGGGGTTCAGAGCATCGAGCGCAGTGCAGGCGGCGGCCACGTCCACGATGGCATCCACGGCCCCCACTTCGTGAAAATGCACTTCCTCCGGCTCGCAACCATGGGCTTCGCCCTCGGCTTGGGCGAGTTCTTGGAAAGCGGTTTCCGCCCAAGCCAAGGCACGCGGAGTCAGCCGAGCGCCGCGCAGTAGGTCGAGCACGTCGGCGAGATGGCGATGCGCGTGCTCAGGGGCACATTCCACGACGAAGCGCGCACCCGCGAGGCCGCCACGTTCTTCACGCAGCAGATCCCAAGTGAAGGATCCTTGCGGCAACGGCAAGGAGGCCAAGGCCTGCTCCAGCGGTTCGAGGGAACCCAGGGCATCGGCCAAGGCCGCGACCAACATGTCGCCGGCGACTCCGCCGTGCAGGTTCAGATGCAGTTGGCGCACGAGGCGATTGTATGCGTGGGAGTCGCCGCGAGTGTGTGGTCTCATGCCACGCTGGCGAGCACCCACGCGCCGCCGGGGCGCATTCCCGCGGCGCGCAAGGCGCGTGCACACTCGGCCAGAGTCGCTCCCGTGGTCACGACGTCGTCCACGATCCAAATCGGCCGCAGATGCAGTCGGGACACGGGCAGACAGGGCCAGACGGAACGGCCGCGCCACTCGATGGCATGATCCAGATTGGAACGCCGCTCTGTGCCTGTGAGGCTGGATTGTGCAGGTCCGCGGCGCGTGCGCCGCAATCCGTCCAAGGTGCGCACGCCGCCGAAGGTGGCGCAGCGTTGCGCCAAGAAGTGCGCGAGTGAGCCGCCGGCACGACGTTGGGAAGAAGGGGCGGGCACCAACACGGCATCCGCAGGCCAACGCAGCGCCCTGGCCGCCTGGAGAACGGCTGCATGCCAGAGTGCCCAGGCCTGTGGTCCGCAGGCGTGCTCCTTGGCGCGCAGAATCAGGGTGCGCGCAGAACCTGTGTAGTTCCAGAGGGCGCGAAACTCCGGCACGGCCATCCGCTCATTGCGGGGTAGTGCCGGCCGCAGATCCGCTTGGCAGCGCGCGCAGAGCGGCTGCTCGGCTGAAAAGCCGTGGTCTTCCTCACAGATCGCGCAGCGCGGAGCGAGCGCGGCGTTCCAGAACGATTGCAGCACACACTCAGGACGCGCAGCAATCGTCCTCGTGACGCAATCAGTCCACCATGCGCGCAGTCCGCCGATGCGATTGGGTGCGGGCGGGCAGCAAGGGAAGGCCCAAAGCAGCGCGGACCTTCGCCACATACGATTCGAGGGTGTCCTCGGGATGCGAGCGAACTTTGAAGAGTTCGCCAATCTCGCGGGTGAGCGCCAGGTGATCCTCGAAGGCGAACGGGTGCTGGCGCAGATGCGCGGCTAGATAACGGCGCATGGCACCGGCCACGTAGCCCTCCAGCAAGACCAGAAAAACCAGGGAAAACACGGTCATCGCGCCTGCAGCCCAATAGACGAAACTGCGCCCAACCTCCAGTCGAAAAAAGAAGGCCGCGATCAGCAAGGCGGAGCCGACCATCAGGAAGAAGGAAGCCGCTTGCGTGCGCGCCTTGGATTGCAATGCCGCGCGCAGAGGGGAAAGCGAAGTGGTCTTGCTGCCGAGCAGGTTGCCGATCCGTTGCCGAGGGCGGTCACGGCCCACCGAGGACAGGAAGAACGCGCCGGCGAAAAACACCGCGAGAAATCCCAGCACGGCAAGGTTCGGGTCGGCCGATTGGACGAGCGGAACTTCTTGCGCCAGCATGGCCTCATCCTACGCGCGAGCATCCATCGCGCGCGAGTCCGGGTTGACGCTAGGCTACGCCGGATCGCCATGCCTGCTGAGCGCTTTCCTCGTGCGGTGCTCGCACTGACTCTGTGCGCGCTTGCGGCTTGCGCCGAGCGCGAATCCGTGGCTGAAGGAGGTTCGGGATCTGGAGCGCCGCGTCGCCCGAACGTCGTGCTGATTCTTGCCGATGATCTCGGCTGGGGAGACCTGGGCTGCTACGGGCAGCAAAAGATCCGCACTCCCCACTTGGATCACCTGGCTGCAGAGGGCGTCCGCCTCACGCATTTCAGTAGCGGCAGCCCGGTGTGCGCGCCGGCGCGCTGCATGCTGCTGACCGGCAAGCATGCCGGCCACGCTTTCATCCGGGACAACGACGAGATGAGCGAGCGCGGAGACGTGTGGAATGACCCGGCGCTGGAAGGGCAGCGGCCGCTCGCCGACGCAGAGGTCACCCTCGCCGAGCTCTTGAAGACGAAGGGCTACGCGACCGCTGCCTTCGGGAAGTGGCACCTGGGACATCACCCGCGGTTTCTCCCGCCGCGCCACGGCTTCGACGAGTACTTCGGCCTCCCTTACTCGAACGACATGTGGCCCTTCCACCCGGCGGCGAAGCCGGGCGCCTACCCGCCGCTCCCGCTCATCGACGGGGACCGCGTGGTCGATCCGGAGGTGACGCCCCAGGAGCAGCCGGAGCTCACGGCGCGGTACACCGAGCGCGCCGTCCGGTTCGTCGAGCGCCAGGGTGCGAAGCCCTTCTTCCTCTACGTCGCGTACGCCATGCCCCACGTCCCGCTCTTCGCCGGCGAGAAGTTCCGGGGCAAGAGCGCCCGCGGACTCTACGGCGACGTCGTCCAGGAGATCGACGCCTCGGTGGGGGAGATTCTCGATGCGGTCCGGCGCATCGGGGCGGAGGAGCGCACGCTCGTCGTCTTCACCTCCGACAACGGCCCCTGGCTCTCCTACGGCGAGCACGCGGGCTCGGCGGGGCCGCTGCGCGAGGGGAAGGGGACGTCGTGGGAGGGCGGAACGCGAG
>CAZCXL010000262.1:0-4117 GCA_964502625.1 uncultured Planctomycetales bacterium
GGTCGGGTCGCGATCGGCGACGTGCGCGTGCGAGTACTGGATGCGAGTTCGTCCACCTCCGGCAGCGCAGTCATCCGCGAGGAAACCTTGCGCGCAGAGAACGGCGCCATCGTGCCGCTTCCGGCGTATCTCGCCTCCGCTCCGCATGAACTCACCTGCCGCGCGCGCTGGACCGGAGCGGGCGGCACGCTGGAACTCGCGCCGGGCATTCGTCTCGCGTTGCACGGTGGCACCGGCGGTCTTCCCAAGACCGGCTCGCTTCTCGGCCTCTCCGAAGTGCGTGCCGACTTGATTCCGGAAGGCGTCTGGTGTGAGGTCCGTCTGCGGCTGGGCCTGGACGGAGTGCGCGTGACCTTGAACGGCATGGAACTGCCTGCGGTGCTCCCGCCGGCGGGGCAAGCCCTGCTCGCCGCTCCGCACTTGAGCGCGGCGCAGAGTGGTGTGGTAGAAATCGCCAACCTGCGCTGGCGGCCGCTCTGATCCGTGGGCGGTTCAGATCGAAATCACCTTGTCCGCCTTGTCCATCTCCAGCACCACCTGATCCATGCTGCCGACCTTACCCACGGCCGGGGTGATGCCGTGGAACTCGAGGCAAGTGCCGCAGGGGATCACGTCCACGCCGCGCTCCTCGAGCAGCTTGAGCTCCGTCAGCACGGGTGAATCCGGCGCCACCAGCAATACGCCATCGTTGTAGAACAGCAAGGAACGCAGGTCGTGGAAGGCGATGCTCTTGCGCAGGAAGGTGGCCAGGACCTTGCGGCCCAACCCGGAGTCGCCGTCACCCATCTGGGAGCGAGCAAACACGAGAACAGTGGACATGAGTTCAGGCTAGCCGCGCGGTATCCTCCCGCGCAGGATGAACCGCCCTCTCGTCTTCTCGGTGCTGGGCCTCGCCGCTGCCGGCGCAGGCACTTTTCTGCCCGCAGTGAAGGTCGCTCTTTACGGCGAGGTGCGCTACTGGGACGTGGCGACCACGCAGGCGGTGATTCTGCTGGCCGCAGGATTGCTCGGTGTGCTCTGCGCTTGGCGGCGCGAGCGGATCGGCTTGGCTGCGGGCACGCTGATCATGTGGGGGGCTCTGCTCTGGCCTTGGTGGAGTCCGCTCATGGAGCGCAGAGAGAAAGGCAACGTGATCACGGAAGCCGCGCGCAAAGTGGGCGATGCTGCGCATGATCTCGCGCAAGATCTTGCGTGGAATTTCAGCGAGATGTCCTGGGGCATGTTGGGGCTCGCCGTAGGTTGCTTGTTCATGGCTTTCGCGGCGTTGTCACGCAGCAGCGAATAGTTCATGCAGCCGCATTGGTTCCTCGCGCTGCCCGTGCCCGCGGAGCACTGGTTTGCGGAGCGAGTGGTTGCGCACCCGATGCCGCAGGTCCGGCTGTTCGCAGCCGAGGATTTGCACCTCACTGTCGCCTTCCTCGGCGCAGTGAGTGAATCCGCCGCGCGAGCGGCGTGGGCAGAGCGACTGGCTTGGGAGTCTCCGCTCGCGCGCGTGACTCTGGGCTCGGTGATCGGAATGGGACCGCCTGCCCATTTCAGCGCGCTCTCCGCATTACTGGAAGAAGGTCGTGAGACGGTGGAACGGGGCATGCGCCAATGCCGCGACCGCATGCTTGCTGCCGCGGAGGTGGCCCGCGAAGAGCGCCCGATCAAGGCCCACGTGACTTTGGGTCGTCCGCTGCGCAGCGCCACGCTGGCGCAGCGCTCAGCCGCTCTGGCTTGGGCCATGCATCTGCCGCTGCGCGGTGTGGAGGTGCGGCTCTCCGAGATGGCGCTCTACTCCGGCGCGGAAGATCGCAGCGTGCGGCAGTTTCAGATTCACGCTCGCGCACCGCTGACGGTGTGAACCCGTGAGCGGCGCTAGAGCAAGACGCGCACGCCCGCAATGAAGCTGGTGGAGCGCGCGGGGCGCTCTTCGAGATCGTCCGCGATGGGCAACTCCAGCGAGAACTCGAAGGCCCAGATCGGGGATTCGATGAGCCAACCTGGGGCTAGGCGGAACTCGGTGTCGCCGTTGGTCTCGTAATCGCAGAGCGCTTCGAGTTGAAAGTAGTGAGCGGATCCGTGGTGCGCACTGAAGGCTGCGGGCGCAACCCGCCAAAGCCAGGATCCGTTGAGGCGTAGATGGTCGGCCTCGAGATCCCCCGGCATCAGGGGATAGGGTTGGCTCTCGTTGTGGAACTGCCAGAGCGCACTCGCGCCGAGGCCGCGGCGCCCGCGAATGTCGGTGAGGGCAACGCCCACGAAAGGCGCGGTTTCGTCACGACCGAGCGAATCGGCTCCCACGGGGAGTTCCGCACCCGCAAGCAAGGAGGCGCGGGTGGTGTCCACGACGTCGTGGTCCAGTTGGAGGAAGCGCCAGGCGAGCCAGAGCTGCGGATCACGCAGGCCTTCGCCGCCGCCGAGACTGGCATCTCGCTGCTGCCAACCAAACTCCGCGCCCAAGGAAAGCGTGGGGGTGAGTCCCGCGACCGCCGTCTGCGTAAGTGAGAACGCTCCGCCGTCGGCTTTGGGGGCGTTCCAAGTGTCTCGTTGGAAGCGTGATTTGAGAAAGAAGTGTCCCGGCGAGGGCTGGGTGGCGGCGAACCCGTGTGTGGGTTCTTGGGGAGGCGCCACGAGGGTGGCGCCTGCTGCAAGAAGGAAGGTGAGCATCAATGATCCCTACGGGATTTCGATGCGAACGAAGGTGTAGCCCGCCGCGCGGACCGCGTCGGCGATCTGCGCGGGAGAAGGATGCGGCACCGCGAAGAAATGCATCGGTAAAGCGCCGCGACTCATGTCGAGTTCGCCGAGCTGAATGCCAGGAACGTCCTCCAACTGGAGGCCGATGTTGGTCGCTCAGTTCGGGCAGGAGACGCCCAGCACGAAGACCGTGGCGCCGTCTGCCTGAATGGGTTGGGAATCGGAAGGGGAGCGCGGGGCCGGCGTGCCGCTGCAAGCGGCGAACGTCAGAACCCACGCCGCGAGGGCGAGATGAATTTTCATGTGCGTGTGTGTGAGTGAAACGGAAATGAGGAAATCAACGAATCCGCAGATTCGCTAATTCCTCCACACGCACAGTCGAGATAAATCCGGTGGTGGCCGCCTCTCGCTTGGTCCACGGCGTCGCAACTCTTCGCAGCTCAAGGCCACTCGGGATTCTGGAATGGTCGCCGGGGCGGGAGTCAGGGCGCCGGCCGGCACTAAGCCCCAAGTGCTGAAGCATTCCGTGGGCTGCTCAGGCGTTGGGGAGTGGGCGCAATCGCAGCCGGTCTCTGCTCGAGAATCTTCGAACGGGGCACCCTCACGGCAGCAGTCGGAACTCGCGGTGGGATCGGACTGGGTTCCGTCACAGTGCGGGCAGGCCTTCGGACAGGGCAGCCACTGCTCAAGTCCACGCGCGGCCAGCGGCTGGATCAACAGCAGCAGAACGGCGAGGAGGCGGATGCCCATGACTTGAGTCCACCTGATTCTACGCGCGATCCGCCTAGACTGTGGAGCGATGATCGCAACCGCCTCGCTGCTCTTGCTGGTTCTCACTCAGGAGCCCTCCCCGGCCGCGAACTTCGAGCCTCTGTTCAAGACAGCCGAAATTGCGGCGTGGCCGCGCACGGGCGGTGCCACCTTCCGCTTTGAGGCGAACACGCTCTTCGGGAGCGAAGCGGGTGACCGAAACTCCTTCCTGGTGTCTCCCCGCGCCTTCGATGATTTCGAACTCAGTTGCGAGGTGTGGATTGCGCCCGGAGGGAATAGCGGCATTCAGGTCCGTAGCGCCGTGGATCAAGCCGGCGATTTCGTGCATGGTTGGCAAATCGAAATCGAAACCACGGATCGCCGCTGGTCGGGCGGACTCTACGAGGAGCGAGGCCGCGGATGGCTGGATCCCTTGGAAGGGCAGGATGCCGCGCGCGCCGCCTTTCGCGTCGGGGAGTGGAATGAGTACCGGATTCTGTGCGTCGGACCGCGCATCCGCAGTTGGGTGAACGGCGTGCCGTGCGCCGACTGGGAAGAACCCAACGGTCCGCGCAGTGGAGTTCTGGCTTTCCAAGTGCATGGCGGACAGGCCACGGATGTGCGCTGGAAGAACGTGCAGATCCGCGAGGTGAAGCCGAATCCGGAGCGTTCGTTCGCGTTTCAT
>CAZCXL010000263.1:0-4103 GCA_964502625.1 uncultured Planctomycetales bacterium
GTTACTGCGCATGCAGGCTGTGGATGGTTCGTTCCCGAATCGCATTGGTCCCGGCGCGGCGTACGGAACGGCCACGGCCTGCCTGATCCTCCAAATTCCGAAGGAATACCTGCCGATCTTTCAACGTTGAGTGCTTCCGATCTTCCGCGCGGCATCCGGCACTCCCTCCGAGCGTTGGAGCGACGCCTCTTCCGCGTGCTTTTCAGTTTCGGTTTGGGCCGCGCCGCGTGGAAAGGCTGCGCGCTCTTGCTCGCAGTATTCCTCCTCGATCGCTTCCTTGATCCGCCCACCGCGGCGCGCGTCGCGCTGACCTTGCTCGCGCTCGGCACCTGGGTCTGCCACCTGCGCACCGATTTGCTCCTGCCGATGCGCCGTCGCCCCCGCCCGCGCGACCTCGCCGCCTGGTGGGAACGCTCCGATCCCCAACTCGGCGACTTGCTCGCGACGGCAGTGGATCTCGCCGAGCCCGAGACTCCCGGGGGTCGGGGCTCCGTGGATTTCCAACGCGAGACCGAGCGCCTCGCGGAACTGATCGCCGGTCGGCTGCGCGCGACTGAAGTCGTCCCCGGCGGGCGCGCGCGCCGCTCCTTGCTCGCGGGATGCGCCGCCATCGCTGCGCTGGTGACGCTCGGTGTGTTGCGCGCGGAGGATGCCGGAATCTTCGCGCGGCGCATGCTCGGCCAAGATCTGCCTTGGCCTTCCGACACGACGCTGGTGTTGCAGCCGCTGTTCGTGGACGGCGCAGAGGAAGCCGTGCCGCTGATTGCGCGCGGACTTGATGCCTGGAGCGCCGCGTTGGCCCGCGGCAGTGTCGCCACGATCCGCGTGCGCGCGGAAGGCAAACTTCCCGACCGCGTGCTGGCGCGCGGACTCGAAGGCGGGCCGCGTCCGATGGTGCCGGCCGGTAGCGGCGAGTTTCTGCTCCGCCTGCCTCCGCTCGAGGAAGACCTGGAACTCCACTTCCGCGGCGGCGACGACGATGACGACAAGCCGGAGCTCCGGTTGATCGCGGGCGATGCCCCCGCCATCTCCGAATGGCTGGTGCGCGCCACTCCCCCTGCTTACACCGGCTTGCCGAGTGAAGAGGACGGCCGCCACGAATGGCGCGTTCCGCGCGGCACGCAATTCGAATTGCAGTTCCGCACGGATCGACTAGTGCAGGAGCCGCGGGGAGAGTTGCTCAACGGCAGTCCCATGGCCATCAGCACGCTCGCCGACGGATGGTTCAAGCTGGAGTTCACGGCAGTGCAGTCTGATCAAGTCAGTATCTCCTTGGTGGGGCAAGATGGTTTTCTGCGACGCCGCGCCGGCGTCTTGCGCTGGGAAGCAGAGCCCGACCGCGTTCCTCAGGTGCGCGTACTCTTCCCCGACGCGCGTTGGACCACGGTGCCCGGCGCATCCATTCCGCTCGCGGTGACCGTGACCGACGACTACGGAGTCACCGAGTTGCGCTTGCGTGATTTCAGCGGCGCCGAGGCCACGCTTCCCCTCGCTGACCCCCGCCAATTCCGCCAAGTGTTGCGCCTGCTCGCCTCGGCGAGCGGCTCCGCAGAAGGATTGGCAGAGGCGCGCGCGCAGGCGGAAGTCACTGCCCAGGACGGAGCCGCGCCTTTGCCGCAGGCCGCGCGGGCCCAGAGCCCGTGGGTCGAGATCGACATTCCCGAAGTCTTTGAGCAGCGCCAGGCCGATCGACTGGTGCGCGTGCGGGTGCAGACGGCAGCACTGCGCGATCGCTTGGTCAGCACTCTGGCCATGGGCCAGGAACTCGAGGCGAGTTTCGTGCGCCGCGCGCGTCGGGACTTGGAGTCGCTCGTCAGCGAAGTGGAGACGGAGTTGCTGATGCGACTGTGGAGCGGGCTCGACGCGGGCACCTTGCCGCACGCCGCAGCAATCGAGCCGGAGTTGTTGAACGCGCGCCCGGAGCCGGGCTCCCGTCTTGACGCCTTGCACGCCGCCGGCTTAGCCCGGCCGCTCGACCGCTCTGGCCTGCTCGCAGACCTGGCCGAGGCCTTCTTGATGGCACGCCGCGGCCCGGCGCGCGCCCTCGAAGAGGCCGCGGCGGCGCGCGCGAACACCCACGCCCCGGCCACGGCGCTGATCGCCGACCTGGACCGCGTCCTGGAGATCCTGACGATCTGGGAGGACTACCAGAGCGCGCTGAACCTCCTCCGCGACCTCATTCAGCGTCAACGCGAGATCTTGCTGCGTACCCAAGAAGTGTCAGGACGATAAAGGCTTGTGGCCGTATGCTGAACGGCCTCAGCCCATGCGATTGCTGACTCTGCTCGCCGTTCTCACCTGCCTCGCCCCGGCCGGCCGCGCAGCTGCGCCGCAAGATCCGGTCCAAACCGGCCGAATCGCCAGTGAACAGCGCCAGGTCGCGGAGCAGGTTCGACGCCTCACGCGGCTGCTCGAAGCCCTGGCGCAGCGAGACCGCGAGGAGGAGCGCCCGGAGCGCGCCGAACTCCTGACCAACGCGGCGCAGCGGCTCCACGGAATCGTCACCGGCCAAGATCTGGCCTCCGCGATGGAAGGGATCGCCGGCGACCTCGCCGCGCTTCGCATGGGCGTGGCGCTCGAAGGACAGACCGCGACTCTGCAAGCGCTGGAGGAAATCCTTCAGCTTTTGCTGCAGTCCCAACTGCAACTCCACGAGGAGAAGCGCGCTACGGATCTCGCGGAGCGCATTACAGCGCTCGAGGAGTTGAGGAAGCGTCAAGAGGCTTTGCGTCAACGGCTGGAGGAGTTGTTACAACGACAGCGCCAGGCTTCAGGAACTCCGTCGAAAGAGGGCGGGATTTCCGGAGCGCAGGATCCTTCCTCGCGGGAAACTCCGTCCTCAGAAACGCGGCCTGAGTCTTCCCAAACTCCACAGCAAGACCCGGGGAAGTCGGGTGAGGCCCCCAAGTCGGAAAGCGCCGGACCGACTTCGAATCCGGGAGAGGAGCCCGCAGTGCGAGAGGAGCTGTCGCAACTCGGACGGGAACAAGCCGCGCTAGCACAAGCCATCGCGCAACTCCGCGAAAGTGGGCGGCAAGAAGCCGCTGAACGCGCGAGTGAACACGCGGCGGAAGCGGCGGAACGTGTGGAGCGAGCCGCAGGGGGCGAGCAGAATCCGCAAAAGTCCGAGGGCGCCCAGGGACAACAATCTCCGCAGGGACAACAATCTCCGCAGGGACAACAATCTCCGCAGGAGCAGGAGGGAGCACCCGCGCAGCTGAGCCCTCAGCAAGCGGAGCGGGAGCAAGAACGCGCCATCGAGGAGCAGCAGGCGGCCGAGGAAGCCCTCGGGCAAGCCATCGCGCAAGCGGAGAAGGAACTGGACCGCATTGAGAAGCGCAAGCAGATGAAGGAGCTCGAGAACGTCCGCGTGCTCGCGGAACAGATCCTCGAGAAGCACCGCATCGAGCAAGCAGCGATCACCGAACTGCTCACCGCCGGCGCAGACAAACTCACGCGCGCACAGCGGGCACGCCTGCGCCAAGTCTCGCGCGTAGAAGACGAACTTGCCGGAGCCACGCAAGGCATGCTGATCCGAATCGAGACCCTCGGCGCCAGCACCTTCCCTTTCTTCCTTGACACCATTCAGAAGGACCATCTTCGGCTCGCGCGCGAGATCGGACCGCCGCGACTGGAACTCGAGGAGCACGCCGCGCTGCTTGCCGCAGACCTCACGCAGAATTGGGAACTCCTCATCGACGTGATCCGTACCGAAGAAGAGCGCATTGGCCGCGGACTCGATGAGCAACCCCCCGATTCCGAGGGGCAATCGCCGGAATCAGAGGACGAGGACCAGGCGCTGGTGAACTTCGCGCAGGAACTGCAGTTGCTGAAGCGCTTGCAAGAGGGTCTCGCGCGAGATCTGGTCTGGCTGCGTCGCAAATTGGACACATTCGGCCGGGCCGGACTCACGACCGGGCCGGAAGAGGAGCGAGCCCTCGCGGTGTTGCTGGAGCGTCAACTCGAACTCCGCCGCCAATTCGAAGGCACTCTCGCGCGTCTCCAAGACGCCAAGGACAAGCAACTGCCTGCCAGGGATCTTTAATGATGCATTTCATCCTTAGCCTTTTGCTCACCGCAACACCTTCCCTGGTGCAGGAGCC
>CAZCXL010000264.1:0-4093 GCA_964502625.1 uncultured Planctomycetales bacterium
GATCCGCGCCGGGCCTTGGCCTTGATCGGACCGCGCGCGAGTGGCAAGAGCAGTCTCGGCGCGGCCGGGGCCGAGCGCTGCGGCCGACGCTTCTTCGATGCGGACCTGGAATTGGAGCGCCGCCATGGCCGCCGCATCGCGGAGTGGCTGCCGTCGGATGAGGAAGGATTTCGCGCGGCGGAGGCCCGTCTGCTGCCGGAGCTGCTCGCGACCCCAGGGGTTGTGGTTGCGCTCGGCGGCGGTGTGGTGGAGAGCCCGCGTGCGCGGCAACTCCTGCGCGCGCACGGCGCGGTGATCTGGCTGCACGCGAGTGTTGCGGAGCAGGCGCGCCGTCGCGGTTCGAGTGACCCGCGTCCTGCCTTGAGCATTCAGCCGCGCGCGCAGGAGATCGCCGAAGTGCACGCGCGCCGGCTGCCTTGGTACCGCAGTTGCGCTGATCGATGCGTTGAGACTGAGGGAACCGAGGCACAGGCGCTCACGGATCTTCAGAACGCCGCGCGCGAGTTGGGCTTGGATTGATAGAGTAGAAACATGGCCTGGTGGTTCCCGTTCGCGTTCGCCCTCGCGGCGTTCGGCGAGCCGGTGCTGCCGCCGGCCTTGCAGGCGGACCCGCAGGCCGTCACGGCGTGGAGCGTCGCGCGTTCTTCGGCAGATTCCGCGGTGCGTCGCGAAGCCGCAGCGCTCATCCTTGAACGGCTTGCTTTCGTGACGCCGGCGGAGCGCATGGAGTTCTTGCTCGATTGCCAGGGCTGCGGAGCTCTGCTCGCCGATTTGGCTCCCACCTTTGCGTTGACCGCGTCCCAGTGGCCGGAAGCGCGCGCGCAAATCGCCGCCGCGCTGCTCACGCCTGACCACCGCGACGCGATTCGCACTCGCGGTGTGCTGACCGCGGCAGGTTGGCTCGCGCTCGATGATCCCGCCTCCGTCTCGGCGGTCGCGACTGCGCTCGCGGACGAAACCCTGCGCGCGGCGGCCTCGGAAGCCCTGCGCCGCATCACCGGTCGTGAGTTTGTCGAACCGCGCGCATTCACGGCTTGGTGGGCGAGCGCGCGGCTTCAATCGCGCGCCGATTGGCTCGTGAGCGCGCTGGAGGAAGAGCGAGTCCGCGCATTACGCCTCTGGGCGGAAATGATTGCGCATGATCCGGCGTGGGGGCTCGTGGCCTCGCGGGATCCTTCGCCCGCCGTGCGTCGGCTGGGTTACGAAGCGCTCGCGCGCATCGAGCCGCCGGTGGGACTACCCCCCGACTCGGCGCCAGCGCAAGCCTTGCGCGCAGCCTTCGCGTCGGAGAGCGATCCGGAGTTGCGCGTGGCGTTGATTGGTTGGGTGACGCGTTTTCTGCAAGGCGAAGCGGCCTTGGAAATCCTCGAGCGTGAACTCGCCTCCGCGCGCCCGCTAGAGCGGCTGCGCGCGCTCGAGCAAATCGGCAACGTGCGCGCCACTGCGGCGTGTTGGGAAACGTTGACGCGTGAACTCTGGCGGGTGTATCCACTCGCGGGCGCGCCGCGCGAATCTCTGGAACACCGCGATGCGCTGTGGGTGGCTTTGAACCTGACCGTGGCGGCCGCCCCGGACTTCCTGCCGACGCCGGATCCGCAGCTCAGCGGCTTCTTGATCGCCGTGCTCGACGGCTTGGAATCCGAACCGGCGATTCGGGCCCGCGAATACGCGCTCTTCGCGCGCTTCCCCCAGGAAATTTTTCGCAACAAGTTGCTCGCCCATGCGCTCGACAGCACGCGGCTGGCCCAAGATCGCGCCGCCGCCCTCGAATCTCTCACGGGCATGTTCCAGCGCGCCGGTGAACTCGAGCCGCTGCGCCAGGCCTTACCGCTGCTGCTCGATGACGCCGCGCCGACCGTGCGCGGGCGCGCCATTCGCAGCCTCGCGCGGCTCGGCGAGTTGCGCGACCTCGAACGACTGGCCGCGCGCCTGGCTTTGGAAAGTGAACCGGCGCTGCAACTCGAGTTGCTGAAGTCGCTGCGCGAGAAGCGCAGCCCGGTCATCCTCGAGGCGTTGCTCGTGTTTCAACCGGCCGCCGACTTGCGCAACGATCACGTGCGCACGCTGCAGGCGCAGGTGGTCGGCGATCTCGCCGCGCTGGAGCAGGTGGTGGAGGTCTTGAGCGCGCGCTCGCAAGCCGACGGCGCCTACGCACTTGCCTACGGTTTCGCGCGCGAAGGCCTGTCGGCGGAAGCGCAAGCGCGTCACGATCGCATGCTGGCGCGCACCCAAACGGAGTGGTTGCTCCAGGCGGGCGTCGGCGGTGGCGACGCCGCGCGCGCAGCGGACGCGCTCGGTTTCCTGGCCGACCTCGAGCGGCGCTGGCCGGCGGAAGCGGAGTGGCCGCGGCTGCGCGTCGAGTTGGCGCTGCTGATGGGCCGGGTGGATGAAGCGCTCACCGCCGCCGAGCGCTGGATCACCCTCAAGGAAATCTTGCCGCCGGCGCAGCGCTGGAACCTGGGCTTGCGCGTGACGCGAGCGGCGGCGACGGGCGGTTTCTACGACCGCGGATGGAAGTTGCTGCTGGAACTCGGCGCGGCGCCGCCCGAGTTCGAAGCTCAGGCCGCCGAAGTGCGGCTGCTCTTCCCACAGCCGGTCGTGCCGCCCGCGCCAGAGCCGGAAGGCGAGCCCGAAGGCGGCAGGCGCGAGTTGTAGGGAGGCGAGAGTGAGCGTTTGACCGCTCGCTCCGCTGGGGTTAGGATCCCTCCCCCGAATCGCGTCGGATGCGCGGTCGGGTTTGGGCGACGCCACCAAGGCACTCGCCTGACGCGGGGTGGAGCAGCTGGCAGCTCGTCGGGCTCATAACCCGGAGGTCGCAGGTTCGAATCCTGTCCCCGCTACCAATACCAAGAGATACCCGGCTTCCGATAAGGGGGCTGGGTATCGTCGTTTTCACTTCGGAAAGCACAAGGGCGAGCGCGTGCTTCTCCATCGTCTCGCTCTAGTGATTCGCCGTCATGGGCTCGTCTCACCGCGAAGCTTCGGCTGCCGGCGGCGGAGGTGCTTGAGCAGGAGCAACTGCCGGGGGTGCCAGAGGTTTATTGAGCGCGAGACTTGCCTCACGCTTCCTCGGATCGTCGGGAATCTCGAAAATGATCGGCCGCTCGCTTTTGATAGCCTTCCCGAATGCGACCCCTTGCAGGAATCTCAGATTCGGGATCGCCCGCACATGCTCGGAGGCGAAGACGCTGGCCAAATAGTCCAACCCGGTCTTGTCGTACATCGCAAAGCAGATGGACGTGTTGCACTGCGAGAGCAGCGTCTTGCTCACAAGAGCCGTACGCTGTGATACGAGGAGTAATCCGACGCCGAATTTGCGGCCCTGCAGTGCAATCTGCGCCATGCGGCCCACTACCGCATCGGTGTCGGCCTTGTCGTTCCGATAAAGGCTAGTCTCGGGAACCACTGTGTGGGCCTCCTCCAATACCACCACCACGTCGCGAGCTTTCCGGTTTGACTTTGCCCAAGCGAAGATCGCAGAAATGTACATCTCCGTGGCTCGTAGCGTGGCACGAGTGTTGGCTATGTCGGGCAGGTCGAATATTCCGACGCTAGTCTCCGCCGCGGTCATGAATGCTGCGACATGGGCGACTACGTCCATACGCCTCCTAACGACCCATTCGTGCAATTTCTTCTTTTCTTCGGCGGCACCGTAGGTGCCATGCTCAGTTGCATTCACCAGTTCGTCAAGCTCCTTAAGCGCGGCGGCGTCGAAGCCGAGCATTCTAGGCGCAAGATCTGCGAGACGAGGTCTATACTCCCCGGTGCAGTCTACACAGAATACTTTACGACCCGCCTTTACGTGAGCGCGAATCATGTCTAGCACAAGCTCCGTTTTGCCTGTCCCAGTAACTCCAAGCACGGCGGTGTGATAGTCGGCCATTTCCCTGAGACTGGCCTTTACCAACATTCCGGTTTGGGCGACAGTGCCCAACCTGAACTCGTCCGGCGGGGGCGCAACCGTCGGGACGATCGGTGTTGCCGGCTCTGGTAGGAATACCGGCCCGTTCATCGGTGGAACCCAGCCATACTTCCGGAACCCACGCTCCGCATCGAGCGTGCCCAATTGACCCGCCACCACCACATGGGTTCC
>CAZCXL010000265.1:0-4088 GCA_964502625.1 uncultured Planctomycetales bacterium
CTCTGAATCTTGAGCGCGAAGCCGCCGCCGGGAAGCGGACGGTACAGATCAGGATGCGCTGCCGCCGCGGCGCGCTGAAGAGCGGGCGGTAGATGGTCGAGTCCACGAAAATAGTGATGACCATTGCGCTCCACGTGCTCGAGCCTGAGGCAGGCCGCCGTGCTGAGGTCTTGCTGGAGCGCCAAGACCGGCAGGTTGGTGAGATCTTCACCGGACTGAAAGAGCGCGCCGCCGCTCGATGCGCAGACGCGTGCGGTGGTCAGCGCGCGCAGCACTCCCTTGCAGTTCTTGACCGAGACGCCGCGCCATCCCAAGCCGGCAGCGCGCACGAAATGTTCGGGGAGCGCGTCTGCCTCGTCGAGAATGAGCGGGGCAAAGCGCGTGACACGCGCGATGCCGCGGTTGGCTTCGGCGGCGAAGGTGCGCGCGCGGGGCATCGGCTGCTCGATGAAGCGCACGCGCGCGAGCAGCCGGGCGCCTGCGGGCTCGGCGGCTACGGCCTCGAGCAGCGCGGACAGCGCTTCAAGGTCGGAGAACTGCTCGTTCCCGTCCAGAGTCAACGCAGGATCGAGATCGCGCTCCGCGAAGAAGCGCGCAAGATCGAGTAGACGCGCGCGGTCGGCGTCGAAGCCGGCGCCGACCTTCACCTTGAACCATCGCAAGCCGTAGGCGGCAACGTCTTCCTCAAGCGCTTGCGGCAGTCCATCCAGCACGCGCCGCTCCAGGGGGATCTCCGCGACGCGCAACGGATCGAGCATGCCCACGGTGTGGCGCACGGCGATGGTAGTTTGCGGTCGCGCATCGAAGGCTCCCGCGCCGAAGAGGTCGTGGCGTAGCGCCTCGGCAAAAGGCAGCTCCGCGATCCGACACGCAGCGTCCATCAGCGCGCGCTCGATCAGCGCGACGCCAAACCCGCGCTCGAGCAAATCCGGTGCGTCGCTCGGCTGACTGAGCACGCGCACGGCGAAGACGCGCGCAGACGATGCGGCGAGACTCTCCTGATCGCGCGCACCGTCCACGAACGCGCGCGCTGCGGCTTCCGCGCTGCTCACCAGGGCCGCAGCATCTTGCGCGGGCGTTCGCTCCACGTCTTTGCGAAACCAACGCGGCACCAGCAAGTCCGCGGACCAACCGTCGGACTCCTGTCCATCCGCTGAACGCGCGCGCACTTGGCAAGTCAGGAGGTCGGCCTCCGTGACCGTAACCGCCCCAAAGCGAAACGGCAGACGAGTCCGGCAAGGCGCGCGCGACAACTTCACGCGCATCGGTCGGAGGGGCAGCGCCACCTCCGCATTGTGCGATGGCGCGCCGGACTCCACTGGGAGGCCTTCCTCCGGAGGAGCCTAGGATGTGCGGGCGATACTCCCCTTTCTCAACCCACCATGAAACGAGTCGCATTCAGCGCACTGATTCTCGCCCTTGGACTCACGGTCTATTTCCTTTTGAGACAGGAGAGCGCCGCAGTGCTCCCTCTGTCCCTGGCAGCCACCACTCAGGCACCAGACTTGCGGCCAGCGACAGCCGCTGAGCTCGCGGAGCCCGCATTACTGCGTCAGGAATCACAGTCGGAGTTGCCGTCAACTGAAGCGGACACACTGTTCTTCGTGCATTCCGACGCGCCAAACCAGGCTGCGGCGGATGCGGCCGTCACCATCACCAGCCTCCCTGACATGCAGGTCACGGAGTACCGCAGCGGAGAGGATGGGGCGCTTCGGATCCGGCTTCCGCGTGGCGTTTGCCTGGTGCAGGCGAGCTCCGTGCAACCCGGCAGCGTCACGCATTGCTCGGCGACCGAAGTCGTGCAGGTGGAGGAGGCGACGCTCACCCACACCGTGGTGTTGCGCGCGCGCGTTCACGCGGGGGTTGAAGTCCTCGTACTCGATCGGAGCGGACCCGTCACGGACATTCCTGTGGCGATGAGCGATGGTCAACGGACAGCCAGGTCCCGCACCGGTCCGACTGGACGCTGCGTTTTCCAGCCGGCGGAAAGTGAGAGGTGGGTCGTGTTGGTCGGGGATTTGGCGGCGACTCTCGCGCGTCATCAGGCGACGGAGACCGAACGGGCGAGCGGACTGATCGTGGTGCAGCTTTCCCATGCTACGTTGACCGTGGAACTCGTCGATCCCTTCGGATTGGCGGAACAAGTCTTGGCACTGCTGCGAGTCTCTCCGGATGGCGAGCACAGTTACGACCTCTTCTGGTACGCGCGCGGAGGTGAGCGCATCGTCATCCAGAACGTGGCTCCAGGCGATTATCAGCTTTCTCTTTGTGAGTTTGATCCTCGTCAAAAGTTGCCGAATGGACCAGCCTACGCCCCGCAGGCGCATCTCATTGATATGGGGTTGGAGGACCAAACCTTCACTTGCACACTCAATCCGACGGCGAGACTGACTCTGACGATCGAAGCACAGGACGGCACGACCGTAGACAGCGCAAGAGTGCGCATGGAGCAATTGCCCTCGAAAGTCACGCTCCTCTCATCCTCCACCGACAGGAACGTGAGAGGAGGCGACACATTCCCGATTCCCACCGGGAAATGTTTGCTGCACCTCGACCACCCAGACCACGGCTACGCCCAGTTGGAGCTCAACGTCCTGCCGGGCGACCAACTGACGAGGGTGGTACGGCTGAAGAAGAACGAGCATCGTCTGCTGCTGGAGATGCCGCGCGCGCTCGAGTCCGCCTTGAGGCAGTTGAAGATCTACCGTTCCGATGGTGAATGGATTCGCGAATGGGGATCGGTGCGGGTACGCCTCAACTTTTCCTTCAGCGGCGGGGGTAATGAGCCGACCCCCCCTGAACCCGAGTACAAGACCATTGACCTCGGCTACTTCGAAGGCGGCCCGGTGCGCATCGTGCTGACCTTCAATGACGGCACGCGACAAGAGCTCACGCACGAATTCAAGGACGGGCATCCGCTTCGTCTCGAACTGCCTTGAGGTCCTTAGCCGGCAGCGGCACCGAAAGTTCCTGCTCTCGGAAATCATCCATCGACTGCTCAAATGGTGCGGCTTCTCATCATGCGCTCCCGGCTGGCGACTCCTGGAATCCCGTGGAGGCGGCTGATGTGCACGGCGGACTCGGATTTGGCCTGCAGTTACTCTGGCCGATCTATTATTTCATCATCTCCTCCGCGAAGAATCGGCGCGTGGTTGACTACGCGCGCGCTTCGACCGCGCGCAGCGCTTCCACCACGACTTCATGCACGCGACCGCCGCTGGTCGCGAGCACGCCGCGGTTGTCCTCCAGGCGCGTCCCGAGCTTGAAATCGAGCGGCTTGCCGTCAAGATCGCTCACGCGACCGCCGGCTTCTTCGCAGACGATCACGCCCGCAGCGTGATCCCATACGTTCTCGCGGTAGGCCGGCTTGCTGCGCGGGCGCAGATAAATCTCAGCGCCGCCGCTTGCGACGACGCCGTACTTGACCTGCGAGTCGTAGCGCACGAAGCCGCCGCCGATCCCCGCCGCTTGGATCACGTCGTGCACGAGTTGCGGATCACCGTGCGCGGATTCCACGCTGCCGAGCACGCGCCACGCTGCCGGATCCCGCGAGCCGGTGACCCGCGCGGTCCACGCCGCGCCGCCGTCGAGCGGCTCGACCGTGCAGCCGGTGCCGCGCGCCGCGACGAACATCAGCCCGCGCGGCCCATCCGGTCGCGTGAGGTCCACCGGCAGATTCGGGCAAACCAGTACGCCAGCCCAGGGCACGCCCGCCCTCAGCACGCCGATTGCAACCGCGTATTGCTCGCGCCGCAGGAAGCCTTTCGTGCCGTCAATCGGATCAATGCACCACGCGAATTCGCCGCCCACATCACCGGCGTGATCAATCGCGTCGCAGACTTCCTCGAAGTTCACGGCGCGGCCGAGCGCTTCGCCCACCAGCCGCGTCAGCAACGCGGAGCCCGCCGCGCTCGCGCCGCCGCGCAGGTGCACTGCGCCTTCTTCCGCGATCACGCCGTGCCTGGGAAAGGCCGCGCGCACCGCGTTTAGGATCACCGCCTGCGATCCATAGTCGGCGATCGTCACAGGACTGTCGTCGCTTTTGGCCATGGAGCCGGGCGCGTCCGCCGAGGCGAGCACGCCGCGAC
>CAZCXL010000266.1:0-4048 GCA_964502625.1 uncultured Planctomycetales bacterium
GGTCAGCCACGTCGTCATGCCGACGCCTTCCGCCTGCGCGAAGTCCGCGCCGATGTAGCGTCCCGCAGCCGTGTCGTTCACCCGCAGGGTGCGCCGGTAGAAGGCGCCGCTCGCTCCCGCGTCCTCCAGGATGGTCATCAGATTCTCGGTGGAGCGCCAGCCAACGACGCCCTTGAGGCGATTGCCGAGCGGCGGCAGCGTGCGGCCGCTCGGGTTGGTGGAGAATGCGGCTTGCGCAGTTGCCGGCGCCGCGGTCGCGGTGGCAGCAGAGAGTGCTGCCGTGAGGAACAGAACGCGTCGCATGGCTGAGGTGTGTTGCATTGAAGAGTCAGGTCCTTTGCGGCTCGCCCGGTGCCCGCTGAAGGCCGGGAGCCGGGCGCTCCGCGGGCGCAAACCAGCCGCGCTCCTGCTCTAAAAATGAAACCCCGCGGGAATACGAAAAAAAACCGGCAGCCTCACCGGCCGCCGGCACCCATCATGGCAGAGAGCAATCCTTCTTCCAAGAACGCCGCCTGTAGCTCATTGACGGCAGAGCATAGAGTGATCTTTAGTGAATCAAATCAATGAATAGGACCGTATCGGGCGAGAGCGTGAAGCGCAGCTTCCGCCCATCGAGAATGACTCCGGCCTCCTCCGCGGTTTGCACCTGGAGCAGGGTCTCGGGCTGCGAATTCAACCAGGCAGACATCGCGAATTTTTCGTCTCTGCGCGTGTCGCGCAGCAGCGTGAAGGCGCCGGTCGCAATTCCGTAGGGAATACCTTCTCCATCTGCCCAAGTCAGGAACTGGCTTTCAGGGACAGCGAGGATCTCGTTGGTGGTATAGGGATAGCCGCGCGTGGTCAAGTATGCCGCGCAGGCCGTCGCCGCCACCACTCCAGCGGCGGTAGCGGCGGTCTGGATCTCAGGCAGTAGGTCATCGCGCAATACGGCGGGCGCGTTGTGACTGGCGTCGAAGAGCATGATCGAACCGAAATGGAAATCTTCCTCGCCGAGCACGGTGATGACGACTTCGCGTGGATTGACGGCGTCCAAGTCGGCTTGGATGGCTTGGGGCAAAAATGCCACGACCGCCTCAGCTTGCTGCTGGGTCAACCCCACAGCCACGAACGCTTCAACGCTTGCGTTCGGACCGCCGGCTTCGGCGATCTTCGCGGTCAGCCAACTCGGCTCCATGCCGTTCGCCCGTGCCTTGTTAACGTAGAGCCAGGTGCCATCGACCACGTCGTTGCTGATCACCATCCGAGTGCGCGCGCCGGCTCGTGAAGCGCGCACGCGCAAGTTGTACTCCTCATTTTCAGGCAGCCAAAGCGGCACGGAACTCTCCTCGAGCATGCCGAACATGCGCTCAGCCACGCGGAACACGGGCTTCTTGATGCCGTGCAAGGTCAAGGCACCCAAGCTCACTCCGGCAAGGTCGATAATTCCTGGATCGTTGTCTTCGTCCACGTCGAGGAAGAACATGCTGCCATCAAGTCCGCACTCGAGCGCAGTGGTCAGAAATCCCGCGTAGTTCGCGGCGCAGTGCGGTCCGTCGAACTCCGGTCCCATGGTGCCTTGGGCACTCGGCGCCAGGTTCCACTCGCTCACGATGGTTTCGATGGGCCCGATGCCTAGCGAGTTGGCCAGAGCTTTGGCTTGCGCCGGCATGTCGCTGAATGAGATCTCGTTGCCCGGGGCGTAGTGGTGCCAACTCACGAAGTCGAGCGGGGCGCCGTTCGCTTCCACGTGGCGGAGCAATGCGAGCAGCACGCTCTCCGTACCGTCCATCGCGGAGCGCCAACCGGCAAGCGCCGGGCCGCCGACCTTCACCGTGGGGCGCACTGCATGAATGCGCGTCGCGATCGCGGTGTACATGTCAAGCAACTCCGGCAGCGTTCCCGTGAACCATTCCGGACGCTCCACCTCGTTCCAAATTTCCACGTACTCGGGTACGACGCCGTGCACCGTTTCGAGTTCGGTGATCTCCGTCAACACCAGATCGGCCCACGCCACCGGATTGGTGGGAGGAAAGCGCGCGTACTCGGGCAAGCCCGTTCCGAATTCATTGTTGGTGAGTTCAGGAAACGGTGAGAGGCTCGTAGGTGTTCCCACGCAGTGCAGCCACAGGCGCATGCCGGCGGCGTCGGCGTGGAAAAAGTCGTCGCCAAGCCGATCGTCCGACTCGGGTTCGTTCAACTTCCAGGTGCGGCGGTAGATGCCGCCAGCGGCGCCCGCTTCCTCGTAGATCTGTGACAGCCGCGCGGTATTGCGATAGCCCACGATGCCGCGCAACTTGCGCTCTTCCTCGATGGTCGCGGCAGTGCCAGCACCTTCGGGCCAGATGCCGAAGCCTTCGAGGTCGCCGAGATCCGGCGGACCACCACCGGGGTCGCCGCCTGAGCCACCACCGGAACCACCGCCTGAGCCGCCCCCAGGATCGCCGCCCGGATCTCCGCCGCCGCGCGGGCCGCCACCCGGATTTGGACCGCCGAGGACGTCACTGCCTCCGCCGCCGCAGGAGAGGGTCAGCGAAAACGCCATGACCGTGAGAACAACCGTGAGCCACTGCGCGGATGGAAGACGCCGAGAGGTGCACATATGCAGTCAACACGCGATGGGAGCGTGTGACGCATTGGCGGAAGCGGCTGCCGACGACTTGAGCCGAGAATCCTCCGAGTCAGGGATCCCAGCCCTTCTTCCTTGCTGCCGGGCCCGCTGAGACTAGAATTCGGGCCGGTCGGGGCGTGGCGCAGCCTGGATAGCGCGCTGCAATGGGGTTGCAGAGGTCGGAAGTTCGAATCTTCTCGCCCCGACCAATTCCGGCCCCGGGCCGGATCGCAGCCTTGGGCCCTTAGCGGTCGCTGCCGCCCACACCTTCGGCTGGCTTACTCGCGGGGACGATCTTCCAGATCTTCCCGCTCAGGCTGACCACGTAGAGCTCATGGGCCGCGTCTTGCCCGAAGGAGACGATCGCGCGGAGCTGGTGTTCCGGATCCAGTTCCTCCGTGCGGTCCATTGTTTCCGTGAGTTTGCCGGCGCCGTCCACGCGCAAAGTTCCCACGACGTTGCTGCAGTAGTCCGCCCAGAAGTACGCGCCCTGCAACTCCGGGATGGCCTTGCCGCGGTAGACGAATCCCCCCGTGACCGAGCAATGGTTCAGCGGCTTGCCATGGGGTAGTTCGTAGACCGGTCCTACCAAGCGAGAGCGATCCATGCCATCCCGCGGCTCGAAGTCGTGATTGCCTTCGACCATGTCCCAGCCGAAGTTTGCGCCGCCCGGATGCCCGCCGGGCAGCCAGTCAATCTCCTCCCATTTGTTCTGGCCGATGTCGCCGATCCACAAATCGCCATTCTCCGGATCGAAACAGAAGCGCCAAGCGTTGCGGATGCCCCAGGCCCAGATCTCCGGCTTGGCGCCCTCGACGGTGCGCAAGGGATTGTCCGCGGGAATGGCGTACGGATCGCCGTGGTCCACGTCGAGGCGCAGGATCTTTCCGAGAAGGGAGTTTAGATCCTGGCCAGAGCCCAGAGGGTCATCGGCGGCGCCGCCATCACCGAGTCCGATGTACAGCATGTCGTCGGGGCCGAACTCAATCATTCCGCCGTTATGGTTGGAGTAGGGTTGGTCCAGCTTGAAGATCAGCTTTTCGCTCGCGGGATCCACGAGCCACGGCTTGCCGGGTTCCGGGGCAGGCATGGAGAAGCGCGCAATGATCGTGGCGCCGCGCTTGTCAGAATAATGAATGAAAACGTAGCGATTGTCCTTGCCGAAGCGCGGATGAAAGGCCATGCCCAGGAGACCGCGCTCGCTGACGTCGCTGATTTTCTCGCGCAGGTCGAGCACGTCCCGCTCCTGCATGCCGGCGTCCTCGCGCATCGCGCGCAGGCGGCCCTGCTTTTCGAGAATGAAGAGCAGGCCGGCGTCATCCGGGAGGGAGAGCAGGTAGGTAGGCTCGTTGAGACCATCGGCGATCTTGCGCAGGGCGATCCCTTGCGCGCCCTGCGCGGCGGGGGCGCAGGCGAACGAAGCGACGCCCGCCACAGCGGCGGTTAGCGGAAAACAGGTCG
>CAZCXL010000267.1:0-3975 GCA_964502625.1 uncultured Planctomycetales bacterium
CAAAATTTCTTCATAGATCTCGTCCGTGAACAGCAGCAAGTCCCGTTCACGCACCAATTCGCACAAGCCGCGGATCTCTTCGTTCGAAAAAACGCGGCCGGTTGGATTGTGCGGCGTGTTGAGCACCACGGCGGCCGTGCGCGGGGTGCAGGCGCGGCGCATGGCCTCGAGGTCGAGTCTCCAGCCCTCTGCGAGCGGAACGAAGCGCGGAATGGCGCCCGTGAGCACGCCGTCAGGCCCGTAGTTTTCGTAGTAAGGCTCCGGCACCAGCACTTCTTCGCCAGGGTCAAGCACGCCCATCATCGCGGCGACCATGCCTTCGGTTGCGCCACAGCACACCGTGACTTGCGCGTCGGCGTCGATCTCGACTCCGCGGCGTTCTTTCATCCACCGCCCGATCGCGCCGCGCATCCGGTCGCTGCCCCAGGTCGTGGCGTATTGGTTCAGATCGGCGTGAATCCAACGACAGGCCGCGTCCTTCAACTCCTGCGGCGCCGGGAAATCCGGGAAACCTTGCGCCAAGTTGATTGCGTTGTGGCGCCGGGCCACGCGCGTCATCTCACGAATCACCGATTCTTGAAAGCGCGAGGAGCGCTCCGAGCCGCGAGTCGCGCGCCCTTCGCTGTGCCGGCTCACGACCCTTCCACCGACTTCCAAGCGGCGGGACTGGCGCCGTAGTCGCGGCCGTGGATGCGCACGAGCGCGCCGCGCGCGGTGCCAGCTGTGATTTGGTCGGGATCAGAGAGCGCGCGGATGAGGGCGCTCGTGCTTGCGCGCAATCCGATCTGTCCGAGCGCCCAAGCTGCCGCGGTGCGCACTCCGGGCGTGGGATCCGCGGCAAGCAGGTCCGTGATTTCCGGTACTGCTGCGGAGGCGCGAATCAGTCCGAGGCCGAGGGCGGACTGAGCGCGGGCCTGTTCATCAGGCGCGCGCAGCAAGTCGAGGAAAGCCATGGCCAAGCCGCCGTTCTGATCGACGCGAGTTTTCTCAGCAATCTGGAACAGCGCGAAGGCGGCGTTGCGGACCATCGCCTCGCTAGCGTCGGGGCGGATCGCCGCGTTGTGCAAGGGGGCGAGCGGAGTCTCCGGAGAAGCGAGGACTCCTGCGGCGAGAAGTGCCTTCGCCGCGATCTCCACGTCGGGATCGGCGGCGTTGTTCATCAACAGCGGCAGCACGGCGGGGTCGCCGGAAAAACCGAGGGCAGCAGTGGCAATCCCGCGGTTGCGCGGAACTCCGCCGATGCATTGCTCTTCGAGCAGCGCGCGATTCTTCGCCACGACGGCACCCAGCGCGACCGAGAGAATGTGGATCGCGTCTTGATTCGCCGCGTCGCGCGGTTGACTCATCAATTCGCTCCACGTACGCAGATGCTTGTCGCACTCGACGATCACTGCGCCGACCTTGCGGGCTTGCGGATCCTTCTCAACGGCGGGTGCGGGATTCTCAGCGTTCGTCTCCGTGCCGCGTTTTGCCGCCGAAGCCGGTTGCTGGCTTCCCACGCGATCCACACGCTCGGTCTTGCTGCCACGATCTGAGGCACCGCGATCCAAATTCTCGAATCCCGGCAGCGCCGGCTCGGTGCCGGGCGAGCCACAGGCGCTCGTCAGGAGGAGGACCGCAAAAAGGGGCAAAAGGCGCATTGGGTGCGGCATGAGATTCCTCGATTACTATAGGACGACGGGCTGGTGCGGATCTTCCGCACCTTCTCCCTCCCTTTCATGCCGATCCACGATCTCATGGCCCTTGGCGGCCACCGCCGCCTGATTGCGGTTCAGCACCGGCCGAGCGGCCTGCGCGCCTGGATTGCGCTGCATCACCTAGACCGCGGCCCGGCCTACGGTGGAGTGCGCGTTTGGTCGTATCGCACGGAGCACGAGGCGATCGTGGACGCTTTACGGCTCGCGCGGGGGATGACCTACAAGTGCGTGCTCGCCGGAGTGGCTGGCGGCGGTGGCAAGACCGTGGTGCTTGCCGACGAGATCACAGATCGCGCCGCGGCAATGGAAGAACTCGGCCGCGAGATCGATGCTTTGGGTGGCGCCTATCGCAGCGGTCCCGACGTCGGCTTCACGGACGCGGACGCGCGCGCGCTCGCGCGCGGGACCTCCCATCTAGCGCACATAGGCGGAAGTGGTCTGCGGCCTGCGGGTGAGTCCACGGCAGAAGGAGCGGAGTGGGGGATTCGCGCCGCACTCGCAGAGATCGGGAAGCCTTCCGTGGCAGACTGCACGGTTGCGATTCAAGGTTTGGGTTCGGTCGGCTTGGCGCTTGCGCGACGGATGCTCGCTGCTGGCGCACGGGTGCTGGGCGCCGATCCGCGCGAAGAGCGCGCGGAGCGCGCGGCAGCGCTGGGCGTGGAGACGGTGGATCCGAGCGACATCGCCGACACTCCGTGCGACGTCTACGTGCCGGCGGCGCTCGGCGGCGTGGTGCACGACGTCACGGTGAGTCGACTGCGCGCCAGCGTGCTGGCTGGAGTTGCGAACAATCCGCTCGCGAGTGATTCGCAGGCGGAAGCGCTCGCGGCTCGCGGCATTCTCTACGTGCCCGATTTCGTACTGAATGCGGGTGCGCTCATTGAAGGCGAAGGCCATGTGCGCACTGGACGGCTTGACTTCAGCCCGGAGCTCCAGCGCATCGGCGACACGGTGCGGCGCGTGCTGGAGCGCGCGCGCGCGGACAGCGTCACTCCTTTGGCCGCAGCGCGCGGGATTGCCGAGGAAGTGCTTGCCGCCGAGCGCGGCAGCACGCGCATCCCGGACGCGGAAGACGTGCTGAGCTAGATCTCGGCTGCTTGGCCGGGCTCAGGCGTCGCTTTCTTCGAGCCACGCCATCTGAATGGCCTCGAGAATCTTCTCGTTGCAGCCCTTGGCCTCGCCCTTGAAGTGGGGCAATGCCAGCACCAAGTCCCGCAGTTCGGTAAAGCGCAGAGTCAGGGGATCTCGATCAGGATGAGCTTCGGCCAACCGGAAGCCGATTTCCGTCACGTCGAGCCAACTGAGCGCGTCTTGGCGCATCGCGAACCTTCCGCGGCAAGGTTGCGATTCCATCCGGGCACTTCCACCACGAGGTCACAGTCGCCGCGCGGCACTGCTTGGCAGGCAAGCCGGCTCTGGAGCGTGAGTCCGCGCGCGTTGTCGAGTTGATCTTCTTCGTCCTCGTCGGCTGCAGGAATGCTCGCGCCTCCTTCGCGCACGATCACGTGGCAGGTCGAGCAGGCGCACACGCCGCCGCAGGCGTGATCCAATTCGACTCCGTGCGCGAGGGCCAGCTGGAGCAGCGACCCCGGCTCGCCGTCGTGCCCGGGCGGCAGCGCTGCGGTATCCACCTCGATCACGCGATCCATCGGAAGAAAGCGGATGCGATATTTACTCATGATTTATCCCCAGATGTTGCGTGCGGACTGAGTTCTTCCACGCGTTTGCCGCGCAAGGCCGTAGCGGCGAGATCGTCCATGAGCGCTTCCGCGAGCGGGAAGGACGCGGCCTCGAGTTCGTCCAGCACGCTTTGCAGGCTGCCCGGCTCGCGGGCTGCCTGATCGCTGAGTGCGTCTTCGGCGTCCTCCAGCGCGTCGGACAAGCGGCCGCGTTCGCGAGTGGCTAGCGCCGAGCCCGCGCGCGGTAGGTGTTTGCGCGTGGCGCGCGACACGACTTCGATGCGCTCGCGCAAATCAGCCACGCGCCGCGCAATCAGATCTTCTTCAGCGTGATCCCATGCGTCCTGAAGCATCCGCTCGACCTCGGCATCGGTCAGGCCGTGACGCGGTTCTACCCCGATCTCCGCCGCCGCTCCACTCCGCTCCTCGCGAGCGCTTACCCGCAGCACGCCGTCGGCATCCAAGGTGAAGCGCACTTGGATGCGGGGCAAGCCTGCGGGCATTGGCGGGATGCCCCGCAAGGTGAACTCGCCGAGCGCGCGATTGTCGCGCGCCAATTCGCGTTCACCTTGGAGGACGGTGAACTTCACCGCGGTCTG
>CAZCXL010000268.1:0-3967 GCA_964502625.1 uncultured Planctomycetales bacterium
AATGCGCAGCCATTGGACCTCGCGCAATTGGAACTCGCGCTCAACTCCGCGGTCGGCTTCGGATCCCTGGGGATGGAACTCATGGGCAAGCTCGACGTCTCCATGATCGTTAACTCCGGGTCCGACACGCTGTTCAATTCGGCGGATCTCGATCAAGCCCCGCGCGCCGTCTACCAGCCGAGCCCAGTCATGGACGATGCGATGCGCAAGGCAGCGCCGGGTACGGTCAAGATTGTCTTCGTCGTGGATCCGTCCGGACGCGTCGAATCTCCCACAGTTCTGAGCTCTTCGGACCCGATCTTCGAGCGCGCTGCGATCAATGCGGTGAAGCAATGGAGATTCGAGCCTGGCCGGCGCAATGGTCAGTCGGTCAGCTTCCGCATGCGTGTTCCCATCACCTTTCCCAAGAGTTAGTTCCCATGAACAAAATCCTGATCCTCGCCATTGTGCTGCTTGCCGGAATCGCGGACACCGCCTGGTCGGTCCAGCAGGACCCCCAGCAGTTGGCAGTCTGGAACGACCCCAGGTTCAAGCAGCGATTCATCGAGAGCTACGCCGCCGAAACCGACGTGGAGCCGCGACTGACCGCCGAGGAGACGAAGCGCATGCTGGAGATCCAAGCCCTCATGGCCGAAGACAAAGTGAGCGAGGCGCTGCAGTTGGTGCTCAAGACGCGAACTCCAGCTTCTAGCGCCGCGTTCGACTTCATGCTGGGAGGCATCCGCTTCCAACGCGACGAGTTCGTGGAAGCCGCTGCCGCATTCCAGTCCGCGGTGGACAAGCATCCCAAATTCGTGCGGGCTTGGCGCAACCTCGGCTTCGCCCACGCGCGCCTGGAGAATTACACCAGCGCCTTACCGGCGTTCACGCGGCTCATCGCGCTGGGTGAGGCCGACGCATTCGTGTATGGAATGACGGGCTACGGCTACTTGCAGCAGAGCGACGACCTCGCCGCCGAATCTGCCTACCGCATGGCCAATCTGCTGGACCCTACGACCTTGAGGTGGAAGCTTGGGCTGACCCAGAGTCTGCTCAGGCAGCAGCGGTACGCCGAGGTGGTCTCGCTGGCCTCCGCGCTGATCGCAAAGTACCCGGACAACGACGAGTTCTGGATGCTTCAGGCCAAGGCCTTCCTCGGCATGGCGCAACCGCTGCGCGCTGCAGAAAATCTCGAGATCGTGAACGGACTGGGGAAGTCCACCGCAGAAAGCCTGGTCCTGCTCGGGGACATCTACGTCAATGAGCGGCTATTCCTGCTCGCCGCCGGATGCTACGCGGACGCGCTCGCGAGGTCCGGAGTCGCCGGCGTGGCGCGCGCCATGCACGCTGCGCGTGATCTTGCGGCCCGCGGAGCCATTGAGGAGTCCAGCAACCTCGTCGCCCGTCTCGAAGCCGAGCACGGACGGGAGCTCCAGGAGTCGGATCGCATTGAATTACTACGACTGAAGGCTCGCATCGCAGTCGCGGCAGGTGGTGGTCCGCAGGAGGCGGCGATCCTCGCTGAGCTCCTCAAGCTGAATCCCATGGACGGGGCAGTACTCCTCCAGCTCGGCCGTTACGAGCGCTTGGTGGGGAACGCTGAACAAGCCATGTACTATTTCATCCGCGCCTCGAAACTCGAAGAGTTCGAAGCGGATGCAAGCGTCGGCCAGGCACAAGTCCTGGTGGATCAAGGCAAGTACGCCGAGGCCGTTCCGTTGCTGCGGAGGGCTCAGCAGGTCCAAGCGCGGGAGTCAGTCCAGCAGTTCCTGGAGCAGGTGGAGCGCTTCGCGAAGAGCCGCTCTTGAGAGGCGCTAACATGTCCGCCGAGCTTGCAAACTGCAGACCCCGCGCCCGTCGTAGTGTGCATTCTCGGTATGCACCGCAGCGGTACTTCGCTGCTTGCACGCTTGCTCAACGTTGCGGGAGTCGAACTCGGCGCGCCCGAACAACTCGCGGCCGCGGCTGAGGACAATCCGCGCGGCTTCTGGGAGCACCTGGGGTTGCGTGAGGTTCAAGACGAATTGCTGCGCGCCTTCGGCGGTTCCTGGTTGCATCCGCCGGCGCTGCCGGAAGGCTGGCTGCAGGATCCTCGAGTGGAGCCGCTGCGCGTGCGCGCGCAGGAAATTCTGGCGACGGATTTCGCAGGTTTGCCGCTTTGGGGATTCAAGGACCCGCGCACTTCATTGCTCGTGGACTTCTGGCGCCCACTGCTTCCCGGACGCGTTGTGTGGCTGCTGTGCGTGCGCCATCCTCTCGAGGTTGCCGATTCCCTGCAGCGCCGCAACCGCATTCCTGCGCTGATCGCGGAAGAACTCTGGTTTGAGTACACCCGCTCCGCCCTGCGCGGCACTTCACCGGAGGAGCGCATCATCGTTCACTACGACCGCCTGCTGGAGGATCCGGCGGGGGAGATCGCGCGCGTCCTAGAGCAGGCGCGGCTGACCGCACCCGTAGGCGATGGCGCGCTGGAAACTCGGCTCAGGCAGGAAACCAGCGGTGAACTCCGCCATCACCGACGCACGCTCGAAGAAGTAGAAGCGGGCAGCAGTCTCCGCTCGGCCACGCGCACGCTTTACCTCAGCCTCCATCGCGGCGAGGAGCCCAGTCTCCATGAAACTTGGCTGGCGGCCGGGGAAGCCGGTGAACTCTATGTACGCATGCGCGCGGAGTGCGCGGATCGCCTCGAGGAATTGGACCGGAGCCGCCGGGCCTTGATCAGTTTGGAAGCCTCCTTCCACCAGGAGCGCCTCGATTCGACCGAATGGAAAAGAGAAGCGCTTCAGTTGCGCCACGAGTGCCAATTGCACCAGCGGAGGGCTGAATTTCGCCTCGGCGAGAGCCTCCGCCAGCTTCTGCGCAGCCTCCGAGGGCGGCCGGGCCGCCCGAAAGGCGCGTAGGCCGCCCGCCATTTCATAGGCGATGGGCGATTGGCGCACCCGAGAGGATTCGAACCTCTGACCTACAGCTTCGGAGGCTGCCGCTCTATCCAGCTGAGCTACGGGTGCACGCGCCGCTCAAGCCGGGCAGGATAACGTCGCCCAGAAGGGCATCCGAAGAGGAGGAAATCTGTAACTCTGCGCAGGGCCTGTCCTAGTCCTTTAGAGGAGGGCTCTTCGGCCAGAGAGCCAGCCGCCCTGCGGGGCGACTTCTCTGGTATCCTCGGCTGACATCCCCCCTCGGATTGAATTCACAACCCATGACTTTGCCTAGGAACCCCCTGCTTCTCGCTGCGGCATTGCTCGCCGTCGGTGGGGCCGGATGGATCGCTCTGCCCTCTGGTGCAATCGCCAGCGCGCAGAACGGACCGGTCCCGCATTTGGACGACGACGCCGATGGTCTTGATAACGCGTTGGAGATGCGCATTGGCACTCTCTACGACCACGCCAATACCGACGGCGATGCACTCGGTGATCTGGATGAGCTGATCATCGGCACGGATCCGGCGACTTCCAACGCCATCGGCGGCCAGCAAACGGCGGAGCCTTCCATGCTCGTGGAAGCCTACGCCTCTGGCAACAAGATGATCTTCCAGACATTCGTGTCGCGCAGAGACATCGTTCACAAGATGACGGCCTACATTGCCGTCCCGAATCCGAACTACCCGGCGTCTTCTAACGATCCCGTACTCACAATCGTTCTGAAGCAGAACAAGCTTCAATCGTTCTTGAACCGCGCCCTGGTGTTGTCGTCCCCGATACCGCACTACGAGGTCTACAGCGCCCGCTACGTGATGCCGCTCTCGACCTTCACGCGCTTGGGCACCTTCGCCGTTGCCTTCTGTGCGACCGTGGATCAAGGTGTGAAGGTGGCGGATGAAGTCCGCTTCACCACGGACTCCATTGGTCGGTTGTTGGAATGGCGGGATGACGGTGTCCTTGCCGGAATCACCGCCGGCCAGCAAGGCGGCGGCTCCGGTAGCAGCACGGGGCGTCCCGGCGGCCTGTTCCCCGCCATCCAAGACGTGCCGATTCATCTTCGCGGCAGC
>CAZCXL010000269.1:0-3928 GCA_964502625.1 uncultured Planctomycetales bacterium
TTCCCGCGTGCGCTCGCCGACGCCGCAGAACACCGAAAATCCGCCCTTCTCGACCGCAGTGATGCGAATCAATTCTTGGATGAGAACCGTCTTGCCAACGCCTGCGCCGCCGAAGAGGCCGATCTTGCCTCCTTTGGCGAAGGGGCAGAGCAAGTCCACCACCTTGATGCCAGTTTCGAACACCTCGGAAACTGCTTCCTGATCCTCAAAGCGCGGCGCCGGGCGGTGAATCGGCCAGCGGATCGAATCCTTGAGCGGTCCTTTGACCTTCACGTCCAGCGGACGTCCGAGCAGATTGAAGACCCGGCCCGTCGTGACCGCGCCCACCGGAACGGTGATGGGGCCGCCGGTTCCCTCGGCCTTCATGCCACGGCGTAGGCCGTCAGTGGAAGACATGGCTACGCAGCGCACGGTGTCGTTGCCCAGGTGTTGGGAAACTTCGAGCACCAGCGAGTCCTGGCCTTTGCGCTCAATGGTGACCGCGTCGTTGATGGCGGGAAGATCGCCGTCGAAGGCGACGTCTACGACCGGTCCGAAAATCTGCTTGATGCTGCCGTTGCTGGACATGGCTTGCGTGGGTTGTGCGGGATGCGAGTGCGGGATCAAAGCGCTTCTGCGCCGGAAACGATTTCGAGAATCTCAGTCGTGATGCGGGCTTGTCGCGCGCGGTTGTAGGCGCGCGTGAGGGCGCGCTTCATGTCGTTCGCGGCCTCGGTCGCGTTCTTCATGGCAAAGCGGCGACTGGCGTACTCCGAAGCCACGGATTCAAGAATGGCGTGATAAACGCGCGTCTCGAGGTAGCGCGGAATCAGGCGGCTGATCAGCGCAGGGCCGCTCGGCTCGAGCAAGGGCTCGCAGGCCTGGACTTCGGCCTCGGCGGGAGCGATCGGCAGGAAGGGGCTGCTCTGCGCCACGTACTTCACCATGGATTGGAATCGCGTCGACAAGATCGACAGGCCGGAAAGCTTTCCAGCATGAAAATCTTTCACCATGACGGCGCTCACCGCAGCCGCAGTTCCGAACTCCATGCGCTCAGGGTTGAGGTCCTCGAAGTAGGCGGCAACCGGCAATTTGCGGCGATTGGCATAGGCCACGCCCTTGCGACCGATCACATAGAGACGGATCTTGCCCTCGTGCTTGCGGTATTCCTCCTCGAGCAAGCGGAAGGCGTTGGCGTTGTAGGCGCCGCACAAACCGCGATCGGAACTGATCAGCAGCACACCATAAGGCGCGTCGGTCGGTCCCATGCGGAAGAGCGGCGCAGAATCGCCCGCCGCGTCGGGATTGCCCGCCACCGCGCCGCCGAGGGCGCGCACCAACTCTTCGAGTCGCTCCGAGTAGGGTTTGGCGGCCAAGGCTCTGCCCTGGAAACGGCGCAACTTGGTGGTTGCAACCATCTCCATCGCCCGGGTGATCTTTTGGATGTTCCCGACGCTCCGGATGCGCTGACGCAGGTCGCGGATGTTGGCCACTGTGCTTTTTCTCCTGCGCTCCTAGGCCACGAAGATTTTCTTGTACTTCTCGCAGGCGGTCTTGACTTGCGCAGCGATTTCGTCGCTCCACTTGGCCTTCCAACCTTCGAGCTCCTGCATGAGCGCAGCGTTTTCGGAGCGCATGAACTCACTAAAGCCTGCGGCGAAGGCGCGGACATTGGCGACCGGAATGTCATCCAGCGATCCGCTGGTGCCGGCGAAAATCTGCACGATCTGGTCCGAGTTGCGCAACGGCTCGTATTGGCCTTGCTTCAACAACTCCACAAGACGGGCGCCGCGATTGAGCGTGTCCTGCGTGGATTTATCCAAGTCGGATCCGAACTGCGCGAATGCTTCGAGTTCGCGGTACTGCGCGAGGTTGATGCGCAATCCACCGGCAACTTTCTTCATCGCGGGAGTTTGCGCGGAGCCGCCCACCCGCGAAACCGAGATGCCGACGTTCACGGCCGGGCGCACACCTGCGTAGAACAGGTTGGCCTCGAGGAAGATTTGGCCGTCCGTGATCGAGATCACGTTGGTCGGGATGTACGCGGAGACGTCGCCTTCTTGAGTTTCAATGAAGGGCAGCGAAGTGATCGATCCCCCACCGGCCGAGTAGCGGTTCGGGCTGACTTCGTGGGCGTTGTCGGCGAGTTTGGCCGAGCGCTCCAAGAGGCGGCTGTGGAGGTTGAAGACGTCGCCCGGATAAGCCTCGCGGCCAGGAGGGCGGCGCAAGAGCAGACCGACTTGACGGTAGGCGTAAGCCTGTTTGGTCAAGTCATCGTAAATGACGAGCACGTGGCGACCGGCGTCGCGGAAGCGCTCGGCCATGGCGGTGCCGGCGTACGGCGCGATGAACTGCATCGCCGCTTCATCCGAAGCCGAAGCGTTCACGATGATCGTGTAGCCGAGTGCTCCGTTTTCTTCGAGCTTGCGGGTCACGTCCACGACCGTGGACTGCTTCTGACCGATCGCGACGTAAACGCAGATTACTTGAGCCGGATTCTTGGGATCCGCGCCGCCGGTGGTCTTCTGGTTGATGATCGCGTCAATGGCGATGGCGGTCTTGCCGGTTTGGCGGTCGCCGATCACCAGTTCGCGTTGGCCGCGACCGACCGGAATCATCGCGTCAATCGCCTTGATGCCGGTCATCATCGGCTCGCCCACCGGTTTGCGCTCCACGACCGAAGGCGCGTCCTGTTCGATCGGGCGCAGGTCGGCATCGGTGGTTGCGATCGGCCCTTTTCCGTCCATCGGCTTGCCGAGTGCGCTCACGACTCGTCCCAGCAGCGCCTCGCCAGTGGGAACTGAGATGATGCGGCCGGTGCTCTTGGCAATGTCTCCCTCTTTGACCTTGGCGGCATCACCGAGCAGCACGCAGCCGACGTTGTCCTCCTCGAGGTTCAACGCCATGCCCATGACGCCGCCCGCGAACTCGACGAGTTCGGACATCATGCAGTCGTCGAGACCGTAGACCCGCGCCACGCCGTCGCCGACTTGAATCACGGTGCCGATGCGCTCAGTGCTGGCGCCGGCCTGGAATCCCTCAATTTCCTTCTTCAGGATCGAGGTGACTTCGGATGCTTGGAGTTCCATCTTGTACGAAAGGCGATTCTGAGAGGCGTTAGCTGAGTTCGGCGTCGAGTAGGCGACGCTCCAGGGCATCGAGCGCGCCGCGGAGGCTCGCATCGAGACGGGTGCCGCCAAAGGTGACGCGTGCGCCGCCGAGCAGCGCAGGATTTGCGTGGGCGCTGAGACGCACTTCGCGGCCCGTGCGCGTGGAAAGCGCGCGCTCGAGACGCGAGAGGGCCTCCGCGTCCAAAGTCTGTGCGGTCTCGACCTCACCGCGCACGCGTCCGGCGTGGGCGTCGTCAAGTTCCGCGAAGGCGGTGGGAATCTCCGCGAGCAGGGCGACGCGTCGGCGCCGCTCCAGCACTCCAATCAAGGCGAGGCTGAGCGGGTGCAACAACTTGCCTGCGGCCTTTTCGATCAGCGCTCGCTTGGCGCGGTCATCGAAGCGCGGGTCCGCCAACATCGAGGTGACCCGCGGATCAGCGAGAACGACATCGAGCAGTCCGCAGTTGGCGCGCACCTGCTCCAGCGCCCCCGCTTCCCGCGCAGCGGCAAACAGGGCCTGGGCGTAGCGCCGGGCCACGGTTCCCACTCGACGGGCGATTGCGCTCATTCCAGAATCAATTCTTGGAGGTCGACTTCTCGAAGTCGGTAATCAAACGCTGCTGGTCAGCGGCACTGAACTCGCGGCGGATCACCCTCTCGGCGACGTCGATGGCGAGTGCGACGCCTTCACGACGGAGTTGTTCGCGGGCGGAGCGCACGGCGAGGTCGATCTCGGCGCGCGCGCGCTGGCGCTCACGCTCGGCTTCGACCTTGGCCAGAGCCATCAGCTCTTGCTCACGCTCGGCAGCGCGACGCTTGGCGTCGGCCACCTGGCGCCC
>CAZCXL010000270.1:0-3907 GCA_964502625.1 uncultured Planctomycetales bacterium
GACCTACAACCGGCGCGTTGGACCGAGGCTCAGCGTGCGGAGTTCTTGGGAGATCCCGTGGCTCGCGCAGCGCCAGAATCCACGCTCGATCCGCTTCCCGACCCATCGTCCGACCATGAGTGAGCATCTCCCCACGCCGCCGCCCGACCCCGAAGAGCAGGCGATCGCGCACCAAGCCTCCGCCCAGCCGGGGTCCTTGCTGAGACTGCGCGACGTGCAGGCGCTCAACCGTTCCTTCCGCCGCCTCTCCGAGGTGCAAGAGGCCTTGTTGCAGCAGATGCAGGCACTCGAGGAAGAGCGGAGGCGCGCGCGTTCCTGGACGGCGCCGCTGCTGGCCGTGGGTGGATTGGTGCTCGGGCTCGGGCTGGCTGCGGTTGCTTTCGTGTGGTGGAACGGACAGCAAGCGCCTGCGCAGATCGTGGTCCAAGGCGAGACTCCCACCGTGACGGTACAGCCCGCTCCGGTGACAGTGGAGATTCCTCAAGACCCCGCAGTGCAGGAAATGGTCGGCGTCATGCGCCAACAGATGGACGCCTTCCGCTCGGATCAGAAGGCGAACCAGGATCAGTTGCGCGACATGACGGAGCGCATGCTGATCTCGGAGCAGGAAAAACTCGAGTTGCTGAAGCGCATGGCGGAAGCTTCCACGGCCGCCAACGCGCAGCCTCCTGCGGCGCCGGTCGCGGCGTCTGCGGGGCTTCAGGTGCCCGGAGGCGAGATCGCTCCCGCAGATCCGTGGGTTGGCGTGCTGAACGGACTTCTCGGCATGGACGGCTACTCCGGCTTGCGCTTTCAACGCGCGGCGCGCGTGATGGGGGAGCCGCGGCTGGATGACGTCGTGATGCTCGAGTGGGGAGCGGACGGATTGGCGGCGGCCGTGATTCGCGCCGCCCGTGTGGATTTTGAGTTGCACCGCATGATGGGAGACATCGTGCTGCGTTTTCACGACGGATTCCGCACCGCCAACGGAGCGCGGGTGGCGCTCCCGGCCGAAGGCTTGCGCATGAATCTCAGCGCGGTGAACGTGCGTGCCTGGCTGGAGCACTTCCCGGAACTCGCGGAAACCGGAGCCGTGCTCGCCGACGCCGGGCCGGCCACCGGCATGGAACCCGTGCCCACCACCGGCGGTTCCCGGGAGACAGATGCTGCCGCCAAACCCGCAGCGAGTGCGCGGGAAGTGCAGAAGGCGCTGGACGCGCTCATCTCCCGCCGCAGTTCGCTCTATTACTACAAATTGAGCGCGCTCGGTAGCGTGGACGGCACCGTGCTCAAAATGGTGCAGATCAACTGGCACGACAACTCGGGCCGATTGGTGAAGACCATCCAAGCCGACAGCCTGGTCGTCCGACTGCACGAGAAAGGCGCGTCGGTCGAGTTGGAGATGCGCAACGGAGCCTTCCTCGACAACGGCGCACGCAATCCCTTCTCCTCAGACACCTTCCGGCTGTTCCTGCCGCGCCAGGATCTCGCGGAGTGGCGCGCCAGTGGCGTTCCCTGCGTTGAAGTCGCCGGATGAATCTGGCCGAGTCGGGACAGGACCGCGCGCGCCCTTTGAGCGTGGGTGGTTTGGTGAATACGGCCTGCTCTGCCCTGGACTCCGGGGTCGGAGAAGTTTGGGTGGAGGGCGAGATTTTCGAATATCGCGGTCCACATCACTCGGGTCACTACTACTTCAGTTTGCGCGACGCCGAAGCCTCGGTGCCGGCGATTGTGTGGCGCGGAGTCGCGGCGCGCGCGCTGCGCTGTGAACTCCGCGAGGGCGCGCGCGTGCTCGTGCACGGGCACTTCGAAATCTGGTCGAAAACAGGGAAGCTTTCTCTGCTGTTGGACTTCATCGAAGATCGTGGAGCCGGAGATCTTGCGCGCCGCTTCGAGGAACTCAAACGGCGACTGCAGGCTGAAGGTCTCTTCGCACCCGCTCGCAAACGGCTATTGCCCGCGATGCCCCGCACTGTGGTGTTGATCACCGGACGCGGGTCGGCGGCCGAGGCGGACGTGCTCAGCACTCTTGAATCCAGCCGCGCGCCGCTGCGCGTGCTGGTGCGACACGCGCGCGTCCAAGGCGCCGGTGCTGCCGAAGACTTGGCGCAGGCGCTCGCCGAGGCGGCCTCGGTCCGCCCTGACGTGGTGCTGCTCGCGCGCGGTGGCGGTTCCTTGGATGATCTGTGGGCCTTCAACGAGGAAGTGCTGGTGCGTGCTGTGGCGGAGTGCCCGGTGCCGGTGCTCTCCGCCATCGGACACGAGACCGACTTCACCCTCTGTGATTTCGCCGCCGATCTCCGCGCGATCACTCCCACCGACGGTGCGCGCATCCTGTGCCAAGGCTGGCGTGCCGCAAGCGCGCAATTGGCTCAAGTCGGCGCGGCTCTGCAGCGCGCGGGGCAAGAGTTGTTGCGCGCGCGACGCACGCGCGTGGATCGCGCGCTGCGAGAGTTGTTGCGGCAGGCGCCACAGCGTCGGCTCGACCGCGCCCGCTTTGCCGTGGGAGAGTTGCATCGGCGCATGCTCGAGGCTGGCGCAGCTGGCCCTGCGCAGGCGCGCACGCGCGCGTTGCGTTGCGCGCGACGCTTGGAGCGCCATGACCCGGCCGCACGCCATGCACTTTGGCGCGCGCGGCTGACGAGCCTGGGAGAGCGCTTGGTGTCCGCAAGTCCGGAGAGCCTCTTGGCGCGCGGATGGGCACTGGTCGAAGCGCGTGGTCAGCCGGGATTCTTGCGGAGAGCCGCGGACGTGCAGCCCGGCGATCGGTTGCGGATCCGTCTCGCCGAGGGCGAGCTGGGCGCACGGGTAGAATGATCCTCCATGGCGAAGGCGCGCGAACCGGTCCCGGAAGGCGGAACAGAACTTCCGTTTGAGGAGCAACTCGCCCGGCTCGAAGAGTTGGTGCGCGGTCTCGAAGGCGGCCAGCTCGGATTGGAAGCCGGAGTCGAACGGTTCCGCGCCGGAGTCGAAATGTTGAAGGGATTGAGCCAGTCACTCACCGGAGCGGAGCAACGCGTGCAAGAACTCACGGCCGGATTGCGTCGTGAGCTCGAAGATCTGGAGCGGGCGGGGGATCCGCTTGACGGCTCCGACGCCTGATTTCGCAGCTTGGCTGAGTGCCGTGCGGCCCCGCGTCGAGCGCGGTCTGCGCGAGACCCTCGCTGCCAGTTCGCTCGCCTCGGCGCCGCCGCCGTTGCCGGAGGCGCTGGAACGCGCGCTGCTCGCCGGCGGCAAGCGCATTCGCCCCGCGCTGTGCTTGCTGGCTTGCGCGGCCGAGGGCGGAGACCCGGAGCGCGCCTTACCTGCCGCGCTCGCCTTGGAATGTGTGCACGCCTATTCGCTGGTGCACGACGACTTGCCCAGCATGGACGACGATGCCTTGCGGCGCGGCCAACCCACTCTGCACATCGTGTATGGAGAAGCGCTCGCGGTGCTCGCTGGCGACGCGCTGCAAGCTCTCGCGTTCGAGATCCTGTGCCTGCAAGCCGATGCGGAGCTCGCCCGCGATCAGGCACTTCGGATCGCGCGCGCCGCCGGCGCGGCCGGCATGGTTGGGGGCCAGGCTCTGGACATGAACGCCGAGGGCAGTGCAGGCTCCGACGCGCAGGTGCGCGAAATTCACGAGCGCAAGACCGGCGCCTTGCTCGGCGCCGCGCGCGCCTGTGGGGCGCGCGCCGCGGGAGCAGATCCGGAGCGTTGGAGCGCCTACGCGCTTGCCATCGGGCGGCTCTTTCAAGCCACCGATGATCTGCTGGATGCCACGCGCTCTTCTTCCGAGTTGGGGAAGACCGCAGGCAAGGACTCCAGCGCGGGCAAACTCACCCTGGTGGCCGCGCATGGGCTCGCGGGCGCGCGTTCGCTGGTGCGCCTTGAGGCCGAGCGTGCCCGCACGGCCATGGCGACGCTGGCGCCGCGCGCCCGATAC
>CAZCXL010000271.1:0-816 GCA_964502625.1 uncultured Planctomycetales bacterium
CGACGGAATCTACGACTCGGACTGGACCATTCTGCTGTTCATCCTGGGTGGCGGCAGCAGCGAGGACGGCGAGGACTACTTCTGGTTCTTTCCTTTCGGCGGCACCGGCAAAGACGTGCTCAGCTACGACGAGTTCCGGTTCGTGCTTTGGCCGTTGTGGATCCGCAACAAGAAGGACGGGCGTACGTCCACCCACGTGCTCTGGCCGCTGTTCGGTTGGCAGGAAGGCTCAGAGGAGGGTTGGCGATTCTTTCCCTTTTACGGCCGTGCCGAAGTGCCGGGCAAATACCGACGGTCGTTCTGGATGTGGCCGTTCATGAACTTCACGGAAGACGGACTCGACCTCGAGCACCCGCGCAAAGGCTGGATGGGTTTCCTCATCGGTGGACACATCGAACAAGGCGACTTCGTCTCCAGCAGCCTATTCTGGCCGTTCTTCACTTGGGAGCGGCAGCCGAGCCGCGGCCATCGCTCGTTCACTTTTTGGCCGCTCGTGCGCTTCAGCACCACGGAATCCGAGGGCCGTTCGGTCAACCGCGTGATTCCGTTCTGGATGAACTACAAGGATCCGAGCACGGAGTTCCGAAGCGTGCTGTGGCCGCTGTTCTGGTGGCGGCGGGATCAACTCCAAGACGACGGCGAGCGCGAGGCATGGTATGGCCTGCCCTTCTTCCACGCCTCACGCTCGGCGTACAAAGACGGCAGCAGCAGCGAGCAGACGCGGTTCTGGCCAATCTATTCCGAAACCGTGGAGCGCGACGGTTCCGGCGTGCTGCGGATCCTCGATCCAGGCATTCCCCCGGCCCTGAATCCGGA
>CAZCXL010000271.1:826-3847 GCA_964502625.1 uncultured Planctomycetales bacterium
CTTCCTCTACGAGTTGTGGTCGGATCGCCGCTTGCCGCCGCAGGCGCCGGTGGAGCGCGTTCGGCGTGGCTGGCTTGGACTCTGGCACGACGCCGAAGGCTCGGGACACCGTCGCCGCTCCTTCGCCGCGCTCGGAGGACAGTGGAATGAGCCCGATGGGACTGCGCATACTTCGCTGCTGTTCGGACTGCTGCGCTGGCGCACGGGCCCCGACGGCGAACGCAGTCTGGAAGTTCCGGCCTTTCCCGGACCGGGCTGGCCGGACCTTTCCTCATTGCCTCCGCGTAAACCCACCACTCCGTGAACTTCATCGAGCGCACCGGCGCGCGGCTCCTGACGCCGCTGTTCGAGTCCGCGGGCTACGCGGTCGCGGTGGGTTGGCACGCTCTGGCGCGCACCGGTCATCTGTTCCGTCGTCGGCGACCGTTGCTGGATCAAATGCACCTTGCGGGCGTGAAGACGCTGCACGTGGTGCTGTTCGTGAATTTCTTCATCGGCATGATCCTGGCGCTGCAACTCGGATTCGAGTTGTCCCGCTACGGACAACAGCAAGCGATCGGTTTCGCGGTGTCCGTGGCCATGGTGCGCGAAATGGCGCCGGTGATGACCGCCGTGCTGCTGGCGGCAGGAGTGGCGAGCGCCATGGCCGCAGAGTTGGGCACGATGCGGGTGCAGGAGGAAGTGACTGCGCTGGAAGTGATGTCCGTGGACGTCTCCTCCTTCCTCGTGGTGCCGCGCGTGTTCGGACTCACGCTGATGGCACCCGCGCTCACGATTCTCTCGGCGATTGTCGGCATCCTGGGCGGCGGCGTGATCGCGGTGACGCAACTCGGCCTGGACTTCGACGGCTACATCCTTAACGCCACCCAGGCGCTGCAAGACCGCTGGGTCTGGTGGCTACCGCTACCCAAGTCCCTTTACGCGGCCCTGATCAAATCCGTGGCCTTCGGCTTCACGATCGCGGTGGTGGGATGCGCGAGCGGACTCCAAGCCCGGCACGGCGCACGCGGAGTCGGCGACGCCACCCGATCCGCGGTGCGGAACTCGATCATCCTGATCATCGTGCTGAACTTTTTCATCGGGAAAATCATCTACACGGACTGATGAGCGCGATCGAACTGCGCGACGTGCACAAGAGCTTCGGCACCCAGAAGGTGCTGGATGGACTCTCGTTCACGATCGAACAGGGTCGTTCACTCGTGATCATGGGTCCCTCTGGCTCGGGCAAGAGCGTCATCCTCAAGCACGTGATCGGTTTGCTGCGACCGGACCGTGGTTCCGTGGCAGTGATGGGCAAGGCGGTGCCCAATCTGAGCCGTGAAGAGTTGCGCGCACTGCGCCGCGACATGGGCTATCTCTTCCAGCACTCGGCGCTGCTCAACTGGATGAACGTGTTCGACAACGTCGCTCTGCCGTTGCGTGAAGGACGCGTGATGCGCGAGCCGGAGATTCGCGAGCGGGTCATGCGTACACTCTCGCTGGTGCTGCTCGAGGGAGCCGAGATGAAACTTCCGGAGCAACTCTCCGGGGGCATGCAGAAGCGCGTCGGGCTGGCGCGTGCGCTCATCACCGAACCCAAGGTGATTCTGTTCGACGAACCCGAAGCCGGACTCGACCCAGAGATGTCCGCCAACGTCAGTGCCATGATTCGCCGACTCCAACAAGAGTTGGGCACCACTTCGATCACCGTGACCCACAGCGTGCGCTGCGCGACCACGATCGGAGACCAGCTGGCTCTCTTCGAGAAGGGCCGCATCCTGATTTCCGGAACTCCGGCAGAAGTGCTGGCTTCCGATCACCCTCGCGTGCGCGAATTTCTCGGCACGCCGCTCGATTGAACATCATGGAATCTTCCTCCCGCCGCGATTTCCTGCTCGGCCTGGTCTTCTTCGGTTCCCTGGTCCTGCTGCTCTACTACACGATCGTGCTGACCGGCTTCTCCTTCCGGGAGAAGACAGAGCTTACGGGCTGGTTCCCCGACGCGCGCGGGCTCAAGGAAGGAGACGCGGTGCACGTCGCCGGGCGCGCAATCGGAACGGTGCGTAGCGTGGCCTTCGACCCCGAACGCCCGCAGGACCGTCGCATCAGCGTCGCGATGGAGTTCGGCGAATCGCCGCATCTGCGCCAGGGCTACACGATGCGCATTGCCGAATACAGCGCGCTCGGCGGACGGGTGATCGAAATTGATCCGGGTCCTCCGCATGCACAGCCCATGGGAGAAGCTGCGGAATTGGTGGGCACCTCCGCGCCCGCAGCGCTGGAAATGCTCAGCACGCTCATCGAGGAGAACCGCGAAAGCCTGCGCGTGGCCTTCGCCAATCTGCGTCAAGCCACCGACGACATCGCAGCCGGCAAAGGGATTCTGGGCGCCTTGGTCAGTGACGAAGGCATGCGCAAGGATCTCAATCGCGTGCTGGCCGACATGCGTGGGATCGTGGAGGACGTACGCGCCGGCAAGGGGGCCTTGGGAGCGCTGATCTCTGACGAAAAGACGCGTGAGCGCATCGTCGCCCTGGTGGAGGACGCGAGCGCAACCATGGTGGACATGCGCGAGATCGCGCGCATGGCGAAGGAAGGCGAAGGTCTGATCGGCGCGCTGCTCAATGATCCGCAGATGAAAAACGACGCGGCGCGCTTGCTGGAGAACATGGAGGCCGCCGCAGAGCGTTTGCGCGGCTTCACCGACGACGCGGACGCAGGCAAAGGCTTGCTGGGCATGCTGCTCCGGGACGAGGCTCTCGCGGCCAATGCTTCCTCCTTCCTCTCCGATCTCTCGGAGGTCTCGCGGCGCCTGCGCGAGGGCGAAGGCAGCCTCGGCCGGCTGCTCGCCAAAGATGAGGCCTACGTGGAACTGCTGAAGGCCCTGAAGTCACTCAATGGACAACTGGAGGACGCGCGCGAAGCGCAGCCGGTGGGCACCTTTGCGCAACTGCTGTTCGGATCGTTCTAGTCCCCTGCGATCGCCAGAGCCGCATGGCTCAGCAGGTACTGGAACATCGTCAGCGAGTTGAGCAGGAGGAG
>CAZCXL010000272.1:0-3814 GCA_964502625.1 uncultured Planctomycetales bacterium
TGAGAACAGCTCTTTCGCCGCCTCCACAGGCACGAGCGTAAACAGCAGTCCCCCAAACGTATTGTCACCGTCGGAGACCAGAAGGTACTGAGCTAATTGTATCAGTCCGCTCACCAGGAGATAAACCCCCAAAAGGCGGAGTAGCGCTTCAGCGAGTGCGTGGGACATGGTTCCAAGAATGCTAACCGGGATCCCGGTGGCGCGAGCGGATCACCAAGAAAAGCGTGCCCGAGCCGATGGCGAACATCACCAGGCTGGCGAGCAACTTCGCCAAAAACTCGCTTCTACCCTCCATCCAGATAGAGGCGAGGCCGAAAAAGATCGCGCCCACAGTTGAACAGACGAAAATCCGGTAGAAGATGAGTGCTAGTTCCATGACTTCTAGGACCGCGGCGTTTGCGCTCTCTCTAGCGCATGGCGCAAAGCGGCGCGTACGAGAGTGGGGTCGGCGGTGGAGAGTGTGATCATCGTGCAGCCTTGCTTTCCCCAAGCCCCGGATGCGGGTTCGAAGCATTGAGGATCGGAGCGCAACAGCCTGGTCTGCTCCTCCGACGAGACCTTGACCATCCCGCGGCTGCCGTCCGCGGTGAGAGAGGCGAAAATTCGCCCGCCCGCGCGGAAGTCCGGGTGCCCCATGTGCGCGCCTTCAACGGCGCCGGACAAGGCCAATGCGAGCTTGCGAAAGGCGTTGGGTGTCATACCCGTTCCAGTGGATGGAATTCAGTCTAGCGGCGACTGGCGGCCCCTCCAGCCATCCATCAAAATATTCGTATTGACGAATAAATATTCCACCGTATGCTGAGGGCCTTGACCGTCGTCTCCACTCCCGCCGCTCGGCGCGCGCTGCTCCAGCAGTTGCTGGAGGCTGGCACGGCTTCGACTCAGGCGGAACTCCTTCTGGCGTTGGAGAGGCGCGGCATCAACGCGAGTCAGCCCGTGCTCTCGCGCGATCTGCGCGCCCTCGGCGCAGTGAAGGCTGCCGGCGCCTATTCCCTTCCCACCGAGGCTCGGGTCACTCCCCTGGACGCACTGCGGCCTCTGCTCCGCAGCTGCCGTGCGGCAGGTCCGCATCTCATGGTCGTGCGCTGCGAACCCGGCGCCGCCAGCAGTCTGGCCCGCGCGCTCGAAGCGGAAGGGCTCGACGGCATCGCCGGCACCATTGCCGGCGACGACACCATCTTCGTCGCGGTCTCCTCCAAAGAAGCCGGGCGCCGCGTTGAGCGCCGCATTCAGTCCCTGCTCTAGCCGCAAGCCTCCATGCGCATCCTTCTCGCCTACTCCGGTGGTCTTGACACCTCCTTCCTCGCCGCCTGGTTCGTCGAGCAAGGGCACGAAGTGCACACCTGCACCGTGGACTGCGGTGGCCTCGACGACGCCGCGCGCGCCGACCTCGAAGCGCGAGCGCACGCCCTCGGCGCCAGTTCACATCGCTTGGTGGACGCGCGCGAGCGCATGGTCCAAGAGGTCTTGCGCTGGCTGATTGCCGGCAACGTGCGCCGCGGCGGTACTTATCCGCTCTCGGTAGGCGCCGAGCGCGGCCTGCAAGCCACGATCCTGGTGCGACTTGCCGCCGAAGGCCACTACGACGCGCTCGCGCACGGCTGCACCGCCGCCGGCAACGATCAAGTGCGCTTCGACGGCGCGATCGCCGCGCTCGGCGCGCGCATTGAGGTGCTGGCGCCGATTCGCGATCAGCCGCGCGAGCGCGCGGAGCAAATTGCGTGGCTTCAGGAGCGCAATCTGCCCCTGCCCCCGGCCGGAGGACGCTATTCGGTGAACGCCGGCCTGTGGGGACTCACGATCGGCGGAGTGGAAACGCTGGGCTCCGAGCAAGCGCTCCCTGAAGAGGCTTGGCATTGGACGCGCAACATGAAGGCGACGCGGACTCTGCGCGTCGAGTTTCAGCAAGGCGTGCCGGTCCGCTTGGATCAGCAGCCCTTCCGCCTCGTCTCTGCGCTGATCGAGCAACTCAATCGCGAAGGCGGCGCCTGTGGAGTGGGCCGGGGCTATCACCTCGGCGACACCGTGCTCGGCATCAAGGGCCGCATCGGCTACGAAGCACCCGCCGCGGAAGTGCTCCTGACCGCACACCGTGAACTCGAAAAATTGGTCCTCACGGAAGATCAACGCACGGTCAAGGATCAACTCGGCGATCTCTACGGCCGCATGCTGCACCAAGGTCGCTTCCACGATCCGCTGATGCGAAATTTGGAAGCGCTGTTCGAAAGCATGCAGGAGCACGTGAGCGGCACGGTCACCTTGGAACTGTCCGCGGGTCGCGCCTTGGTCACCGGAACGCAGTCGCCGTTCTCGATGATGACCGCGAGCGACGCCGCATACGGCGAGCGTCCCGCGGCGGGCGCGGATCCGGCCGGGCCGCGCGGCCTTGCGCGCATCTGGGCGGAGCCCGCGCGCTTGTATCACCGCGCCGCAGAGCAGGCGAAGCGCCAGGCTCAACTGCGCAACGTCCCCCCCCCTGCCATCTCGGAGAAGGTGTCATGACCCGCGTACTGCTCGACAAAATTGCCTCCGTCACCGCGCGCTTGCAACTGGGACGCCACGCCGTGCTCGGCTCCGACATTCCCGCCGTGCCGGGCACGGTGGTGGCTTGCCGGGTGCTCACCGCGAAGACCACCTACAACACGCTCGAGAATCTGCACGGGCGCATGGTCACTCTGCAGCCCGGCGACGTAATCGCCGGCGCGCTCGGCCACCGTGACGCGCTGCACGGCTATGCCGGTCGCGTGCCCGACGCCGTGGAAATCGGCGACAAACTCCAGTTGCTGAATCTGGGCGGAGTGATCGGCACTGGGGCAAGCTCGGTGCCCGGCCTCGGTTCACCGTTCGAGTTGGAGGTACTCGGATCCATCCTGCACTTCCCGCATCTGGGCCAGCGCGTAGGCGCCCCCGCGAACATCGCGGCCGCCGCGCTGCCGCTCACGCCCATTCCTTCCCATTTACCGCCCATCCTCGCGCTCGCAGGCACTTCGATGGATTCGGGGAAAACCACTGCTGCGGCCGTGTTGGTAGCTGGTCTCACGGCGCGCGGGCTGAAAGTGGCCGCCGGCAAGATGACGGGCGTATCGCTGCGGCGCGACATTCTGCAGATGGAAGACAGCGGCGCCTCGCCGGTCGCGCTCTTCACCGACTTCGGAGTCGTCACCACCAATGAGCAGAACGCGGTGCCCGCAGGCCACGCCTTGATCGCGCACCTTGCGGAAAGCGAGCCCGACGTCATCGTGCTCGAATTGGGTGACGGCTTGCTCGGAACTTACGGCGTGCGCGCCCTGCTCTCTGATCCGGCCTTCAGTCGCTCCATCAAGGCCTTGGCGCTCTGCGCGCAGGATCCCGTGGGTGTCTGGGGCGCAGTGCAGTTGCTGAAAGAGCGCTGGAATCTGCGGCCGGCGGTGATCAGCGGTCCGGTCACGGACTCGCCGGTCGGCCAGCGTTTCTGCCGCGAGGAAATGGGCATGCCGGCTTGGAACGCTTTGAAGAACGGCAAGCAGCTCGTACGCGCGGCGGTGTCCGCCTTGGGAATCAAGGAGACGGTTCCGGTCGCATGACGCGCATTCCGGTCTTCGTCGCAGGCGCGCGCGGGCTCTTGGCCGGCGAGTTCCTGCGCTTGCTCGCGCAGCACCCTGCGCTGGTGTTGGCCGGTGCGTCTTCACGAGGAGGCGAAGGTTCACTCGCCGATGCACATCCGCATCTCGCAGGCGCTTCGGCGCTCTGTCCTGGCGCTCCGCTATTGCCGCATGCGGAACTTGCAGCGCGTTTGGGCGCCGTGCTCACCAAGGAGCCTGCCGGACTGCTGCTG
>CAZCXL010000273.1:0-3785 GCA_964502625.1 uncultured Planctomycetales bacterium
AAGAAAAAGATCGCCGACATTCGCGAGCTCGGGCCGCAACTGGTCGGCTTGCTGCTCGGTTCTCCCGAGTTCCAAAAACAGTGAGGCATGCACTTGTTGAATCGCCGTGATTTTCTGAAGTGGAGCACTGCCGTCGCGGCGGCTGCACCCTTTGCCTCGTCGCGCCGGCTGCTGTCCATGCCGCAAGATCCGGCGACGGGAGCGTCAGCGTTGGTGGTGATCTATTTACGTGGCGGAGCCGATGCGCTCCACAGTGTGGCGCCCTACAAGGACCCTGAGTACGCCATGAATCGGCCGACGTTGGGCATGAGCGCTGAATCCGGCTTGATTCCGCTCGATGACATGTTCGGCCTGCACCCCGCCATGGCGGCGCTTCGCCCGGCCTGGGACGCCAAAATGTTCGCGCCGATCGTGTGCTCCGGCTCTCCGCACAGCACGCGTAGCCACTTCGACGCGCAAGATTGGATGGAGTTCGCTGCGCCGGGAGTGCGCACTCTGCGCGACGGCTGGCTGAATCGCTATCTCCAAGTCACCGCCAAATCTGGCGCCAGCGAGTTCCGCGCGCTCGGCATGCAGGATCTGCTGCCGCGTTCCTTGCGCGGCGGTTACCCGGTGCTCGCGGTGCCGAGCAACCTTGATCGCAATCGTGGCGGTAAAACGCTCGACAAGTTCGAGAATTTCTACGGCGACGGCTCCGACATGATGGAAGGCGGAGCCGACATGCAAGGCGCGCGCGAGGACGATGGCACGGGCGTCGTGGATTCGGGCCGGATGACGATCGAAACTCTGCGCCGTTTCACCGAAATCATCTACGGACCGGCTCCCTCCGCCAGCGTCGGTGATGAACGGATCAGCCCGCGGGAGCGCCGCCGCCGCCGGCTCGAAGAAGAAGGCAAGACTGCGGCAAAACCGGCCATGAGTTACCCGCAGAGCCAGTTCGGCGGACGCATGAGCATGATCGCGAAGGTGATGCTTGCCGGCGAAGGCTTGGAAATCGCGGGCGTGGACTACGGCGGCTGGGACGACCACACCGGTGCTGGCGCGGCCGAGGGCAAGACCGCGACTCGTCTGCGCGATCTCGCGCAAGGGCTCGCGGCCTTCGCTGCGGAACTCGGACCCGTGATGGATCAGACCACCGTGTTGGTCATGAGCGAGTTCGGCCGCAACGTGCACGAGAACGGCAACGGCGGCACGGATCACGGTCACGGCGGCACGATGTTCGTGTTGGGCGGCGGCGTGAAAGGCGGCCAGGTGCACGGCAAGTTCGACGGTCTGGCCGCGAAGAACCTCTATCAGGGCCGTGATCTTCCGGTCACCACCGACTTCCGCGACGTGTTCGCGGCGTGCCTGGAGAGGTCATTCGCCTTCGAGTGCCCGAAGGAGTTCTTCCCAGATTACAAGCCGGGCAAGCTCAAGTTGTTCTAGCGGCTACGATGCGCCGGTGAGCGCACCGCGCGACGTCGTGGACGTGCATGTCCACATTCAGCCTTGGTCCCAGATCAAGGCGGTGCCGCGCGCCACCATCGAGCACGGCCGCAATGACGTAGACGACATTCTGCGCTTCCAGCAGGATCCAGACGCGCTCGCCGAGCACTTGGCGGCGCAGGGCATCGCCCGGGTTGGCTTGATCAACTACGTGGCGCCGCGTTTGATGGGGTTCGACGCATCCTGCAACGACTGGATCGCCGCGTATCGGAATCGCAGGCCCGAGACCTTCTTTGCCTGGGGCGGCGTGCACCCGGCATTCTGTGCGGACGTGCGCGCCGAAATGCGGCGCTTGCTCGACGATCTGCGGGTGGACGGAATCAAGATCCATCCGCCGCACCAGGAGTTCGCGGCCAACGCGCACGCCACGGGAGAAATGCCCGGGCTCGGCGAAGTCTACGCGGCCTGCGAGGAGCGCGGCGTGCCCGTGATGATCCACACCGGCACTTCGATCTTTCCCGGTGCGCGCTCGCGCCTGGGTGATCCGATGCACGCCGATGACGTGGCGATCGATTTCCCACGTTTGCGGATTCTGCTGGCGCACGCTGGGCGCCCGCTTTGGTACGAGCACGCGTTTTTCGTGGCGCGGAGGCACGCGAACGTCGCCCTGGATCTTTCGGGGATTCCTCCCTACAAATTGCCGCAGCTGCTGCCGCGCTTGCCGGAACTGCAGGGGAGGGTCTTGTGGGGAACCGATTGGCCGAGTCCCGGAGTACGCGATTTGCGGGCGAACGTGGAGACTTTTTGGAAGATTCAAGAGTGGAATGAGGAATTCAAACGCTCCGTATTAGTGAGCGCCCCCCGACTTTGGCTAGCGCCAAGGTGATCGATTTGCTACAATGGCTCGACGCAATTGCGTCGTAAATTAATCATGAATAAATTCCATTCGTTACTTCCCGTCGCTGCGCTCGCCTGGGCGATCATTGCAGCGCCGGTGGCCGCGCATCCCCTGCAAAGCGGCACTCCTAGCGGCAAGCCCGTGACCTCTGAAGCCAAGAAGGTGGAGGGCAAGGCTGAGAAGGCCGAGTCCAAGCAGGAGTCCGCTCAAGAGAGCGGCATGGACCGGAAGCTCGAAGGCGTTTCACGCGCCCACCGCGAGGTGCTCGAGCCCGTCGCCATGGAACAAGCGCGCTACATGAAGCGCTGCGCCCAACTCGTGCGCATCCAAGAGATCGCCAGCGAGAAGAGCAATGAGCAGATGAGCGCGCAGGCCGCGGAACTTACCGCCAAGAACGAAGAAGTTCACGCCGCTCGTCTCGCAGAATTGCGCACCAAGCACGGCAGCGCCAACGTCGACGCCGCCCTGGCCTGGATCGACAAGCGCTCGGGTGAGCGCGAGAACCCCGGCATCATCAAGGCCGCAAAAGACAAGAACTCGGACGTCGGCCAGAAGGTCGGCGACAAAGAGCGCAACAAGGCGAAGAACAAGCAAGAGAAGACCGACGAACTCAAAGAGAAGGCCAAAGAAAAGGCCAAAGATAAGCCCAAGGAAAATAAATAGATGAAACATTTGACCACAGGATTGCTCTTGGCCGGGCTTGCGAGCTTCGGCTGCTCCGGCAGCGCGGACGACTCCGACGCCGCCAATGACAAGATCGCCGACTCCGTTCCCAGCGCCAATGAGGCCGCCTCGGCCGCAGCCAAGGAAGTGAACGAGAAGAACGCCGAGCAGACGCTTGCCGAAATCCGCAAGGAAGTCGAACAGGGCAAATAGACTGCGCCCTTCGGTTGCAATACAGCGCGGGTCCGCAAGGCTCCGCGCTGTTCGCTTTTAGAGCATGGCGGCGCCGAGCACGCCCGCGTCGTTGCCGAGACGAGCGGCGAGCAGGGTGAAATCCGAACTGTGACGACCGAAAGCGCGCCGATCGAGCACGGCAAGCGCATGCGGCGCAAGCAGGTCCAGCACCGGCGCTCCACCGCCGCCCACGAGGTAGACCCGTAAATCGAGCAGCAGCGCGACCGTTGCCAGCGCCTCGCCGAAAGCCTCTCCCGCAACGCGAAACACGGTTTGTGCGCGCGCATCCGGAGTCGCGCTGCGCGCGAGGGATGCGAGTTCAGGCAGAGGAATGAGCTTGCCGAAGCCCTCCTCGCCGAGCCGCTCCATCGCGCGCGCGCTAGCGATGGCTTCCAAGCATCCTTTGGCACCGCAGCCGCAGACTCGGTGGTGTCCGACTTGAATGTGACCGAATTCGCCGGCCATGCCGCCAGGACCGCGCCACAGTTTGCCTCCGATCACCAAGCCGCCGCCAATGCCAGTGCCGAGCGTCGCCAGCAGGAAATCGGGAAAGTGCGCGCCGGCA
>CAZCXL010000274.1:0-3768 GCA_964502625.1 uncultured Planctomycetales bacterium
CCACCGTGGACGAGACCGCCGTCCTGGGCGCAGCCTGTCAGATCGGTCCGGGCTGCGTGGTCCGAGCCCGTGCCCAGATCGGCGCCGGCGCGGTTTTGAGCGAGCGTGTCAGCGTGGGTGAGGGTTCCGTCGTCGGCGAGCGCACGACCTTGGGTCCCGGCGTGGTGGTGTATGCCGGCGTGCGGATCGGCAAGCGGTGCACGATCCACGCCAACACGGTGATTGGCGGTCCCGGATTCGGCTACGCCTGGGATGGCACCCGACATCTGCACATGCCGCAGTCTGGCGGCGTCCACATCGGCGATGAAGTCGAAATTGGCTGCGGGACTTGCGTGGATTCCGGTACTTTCATTCCCACTTCCATCGGCGACGGAAGTGTGATCGACAATCAGGTGCAAATCGGCCACAACGTGCGCATCGGTCGAGCCGTGATCGTGTGTGGTCAAGCCGGAATCTCCGGAGGCGCCGAAATCTGCGATGGCGCGATCCTGGGTGGCCAAGCTGGAATCTCTGGTCACTTAACCATTGGCGCCCGCGCGATCGTCGGCGGCACTTCGACGGTGGGCAGCGACGTTGAGCCGGGTGCCTTGGTTCAAGGCTGCCCCGCAGTGGATGCCCGGCTGCATCACCGCATGCAGGCGATATTGCGTCGCTTGGCGCGCCGCTCGGCGGCGGGCAAAGACGACCAACCGGCCCGTTAAGCCGCGAGCCGCAGATGCAACTGCAGCAGGTTGCGCCGATGGGCTCCGTTCGCGAGCGCTTCGAGCGCGGCGGTGAAATCCGTCCACTGCAGATCACGCACGCGCTCCAGTGGCCGTGGTTGCGCAGCGCACCGTGCCAGTTGAAAACCGATCGGCCAGTGCACCAGCCGCAGATCACCGATTTCTTCCACCAGTCCTGCTTGCGGCGCTACGAGATCATGCGCGTAATCAAGACCGAGTTCCGCGCGCACGCGGCGCATGGCCGCGCGGCGGAGGTCTTCGTGCCAGGCAATGCTTCCCGTGACCGGTCGCCAGGATTCCTCCAACCGGGGCTCGTGGCGCAAGAGCAGGTACTCGGGACCCACCGCGCCGAAGCGGAAGACGAATACGTCGACTTCGTGGCGTAGTCCTTGGTCGCCAAAGTCTGCCTGATGGGAGCCGGAGTACTCGTTCATGGAATCAGCGGAGCCTGCTGGGAAAGGCTACCCTAAGAATCGGACGGAGCGCGGAGCGACTGGAGCAAGAACTCATGGAAGATCGGCTGGCATCCTTGTGGCAGGAGCTCGGCCGCCGCACCGACTACGAGCGTTGCGAGCGTCCGCGGGCCTCTCGTTTCAGCCTAGTGGGCATGGAGGCCTTGGTTGCGCGACTCGGACACCCAGAACGCGCCTCTCCGGTTCTGCACGTGGCCGGCTCCAAAGGGAAGGGCACGGTGTGTCATTTTTTGGAGCGCGCCCTGCGTGCGTCGGGATTTCGCACTGGCCTCTACACCTCGCCTCACCTGAGTGACTGGCGGGAGCGCGTGCAGATTTCCGGTGTTCCGGCTGCAGACCCGCTGCTCGCTGACGCGCTGGAACGCACCTTGGGTTCGGCCGCCGGCGACGAGACCTTCTTTGATCTGTTGACGGCCGCCGCCTTCGATGCCTTTCGCATGGCCGAAGTGCAGATCGCCGTCGTGGAAGTGGGTCTTGGCGGCCGCGCCGACTCCACGAACGTGGTGCGTCCGCTTGCGGCGGCGGTGACTTCCATCGAAGGCGAACATCTCGAAGTGCTCGGTCCCACGCTCGCAGACGTCGCGCGCGAGAAAGCGGGAATCTTCAAAGCGGGGGCACAGTTGTGGTGCGGCGAAGATCTTCCGCCGGAAGCCTTGGCGGTGGTGGAAGCAAGCGCCTTGCGGCTCAGCACTCCACTGCGGCGCGCCTTCGCCACTGCCGAGCCGATGGGATTGAGTGCGCATCCGCTGCGCCACACAAGGCGCCACGGCGCATTGGCGCACGCGATGCTGGAAAGCTTGCCCGCGCCTTGGTCGCGCGCTGCGGAGCAACTGCACTTTTTGCCGCGCGAAGGATTGTCCGTTCCGGGTCGCTGGGAGTTGCGCAGGTTGGCAGATGGTCGGGAAGCGATTCTCGACGTCGCCCACACCGAGAACTCCTTGCGCCCGTTGCTCGCCGCCTTTCGCGCCGCCTACCCGGATCCCCGCAATCGCGGTGTGTTGATCGCGCTCCGTGAGGAGAAGGATCCGATCGCGCTCGCGCGTGCATTGGGGCCGGCACCCGCAGGAGAGCGCTGGTGGGCGGCCCCAGCCGGTGATCATCCGCGCAGCGCTGATCCGCGCGCACTGGCGGCGGCCTTTGGCGCAAGCGTGTGGTCCACGCCGGACTGTCCGCCTGGACCGCGGGCGTGGCTGGTCACCGGATCCACGTATCTAGTCGGTGCCTTACGTCCGCAAACCTACGCCGTGGAATGCGCGGAGGCCGTCAGGACATGAGCGGATTCGACGCAACCGAGGTGCGACTGACCTGGCGGAGTGCGTTGGTCGAGCGGCTGCGCGAAGCCGGGTCGCTGCGCTTCGGCAAGGTGGAGATCGTGCTGCCGCGCTCTTTCGGTTTTTGCTGGGGGGTGGATCGCGCGTTGGCCATGGTCGAAGCAGCGCGGCGCGAGCACCTCGGTCGCCCCTTGTGGCTGATCTCCTCCATCATTCACAATCCGCGCGTGAACGAAGATTTGCGCGCAAAAGGCGTGCGGTTCCTGCGCGGAGAATACGCGGAACCCGGTGCGTGGGAGCGCATCACCGAGCGCGACGTGGTGATCGTTCCTGCCTTCAGCGCTCCGGTGGAAGACCTGGAGCGGCTCGCGGCGGCGGGCGTCACAGTGGTGGACACCACCTGTCCGTGGGTGATCAAACCGCACAAGCGCACCTTGAAGTTCGTGAAGGAAGGCTTCACGACGGTGATCCACGGCACCGTGGGCCACGAGGAAACCGAGGCAACCTGTTCGTTGATCGCGCATGAAGGGGGGCATCACGTGGTGGTGTATTCCCTGGAGCAAGCCGAGGCGCTCGCGCAGTACGTCGAAGGCCGGATCTCCGAAGACACACTGCGTGCGGGGTTGCCTGCGCGCGCCTTCTCTGGAGGCTTCGAGCCCGGCCGGGATCTGCGCAAGGTCGGAGTGATCAACCAGACCACGATGCTGGCGCGCGAATCACGGGCGATCGGCGATCGTCTGCGCCAAGCCTTGACAGCTCGCGACGGCGAGCGCGGTCTCGCGGAAAGTTTTCGCGACTTCGACACGATTTGCCGCGCGACCCAGGACAACCAAGATGCGGCGCTGGAAGTGGCCGGCGGCCAGCCCGATCTCTTCCTCGTAGTGGGCGGCTATGACTCCTCCAACACGAAGAACCTGGCCCGGGTGGGGGATGATGCGGGCGTGCCCGCCTATCACATCGAGGGGCCGCACTGCCTGATGCCAGCCGCGCTTCTCCATCGCGATCGGGCCAGCGGTCGGATCGAGGAACGGTTGGCCTGGCTGCCTGCGCGGAGGCCCCTTCGGGTGGCGCTCACGGCGGGGGCGAGCACTCCGGATGCTCTGCTGGGCGAGGTGATTCACCGGCTGCTGGAACTCTGCGGTGAAGTTGAATAGAGGAATATAAGATGCTAAACTCCGTATATGGCCACCGTGCCCGCCGCCACTGCCTCAGTTGGGCGTCTCGTTGCAGAGCGTCCGAGCCGCGCTGCGGTGCTGCAAGGTCCGTCGGCTCGTCACTGCAGTTTCTCGATGAAGACGGGCA
>CAZCXL010000275.1:0-2439 GCA_964502625.1 uncultured Planctomycetales bacterium
CGACCACCAGCACCGCTGACAGGATGCAAATCAGCAGCCGATTGCGCAGCGAAAAGTTAATGATGCAGTTCAGCATAGTGTTTCAATCGCGACCGCACGCGAATGAAGTTGCATGCTCAGTCAACACATCCGGCACCGAGCCGGGAGATGAGCAGTTGAGATTTCACGAGGAAGCCGCCGTTGACCACGACCAGCTCTTCGGGACCGACGCCATCGAGAACTTCCAATTGGCCGTTGAGTTTCGCGCCGATACGGATCGGGCGGGCTTCATAGAGGTCGTCAGCCGCCTTAACGAAGGCGAAGGGTCTGCCCTCGATATGCTGCACGGCGGATTGCGGCACGAGCACCGCCTTGTCGGAATTGCTGGTGATGACGCGGGCGCGGGCGAACATCTGAGCACGCAGCACACCGTCGGGGTTGGGCACTTCGGCGCGGGCGCGGGCCATGCGGGTGCGCTCATCCAGCTGCGTGGCGATCCAAGTGAGCGTGCCGGTGAAGGTCTGGCCTGGGAACGCATCGATGCTCAACTCGACCTTCTGGCCGACACGGACGTGCGCGAGTTGCGCTTCGGGGACCGTGAGCATCGCCCACATCGTCGCGCGGTTGACCAGCGTGAACAGCGGTTTGCCCGGCTCGACCCGCGCGCCGCGCACGGCGTTGCGCTCGACGATCTCGCCGGCAAACGGGGCACGTACTTTCAGCACCACGCCGTCGCCCCGGTTCTGGCCCAGCTCCTGGATTTGGTCGTTGTCGAAGCCCAGCGATTTGAGTTGCTGTACGGCTGCCCGATGGGCGGCTTCGGCCTCCTGCAAGTCTTTTTCCGAGCTGACGCGGTCGGCGCGCAGTGTGCGTTCACGCTCGACAGTTTGCTGCGCCAGGATCGCGTGGGCGACCGCTTCGCCGATGGCCGCCGAGAAAATCGTGGCGAGGTTCGCGTCCTTGGCTACTTGCCTCCCGATGTCCACATCCACGCTCTCGATGATCCCTTCGACTGGGGACGCGACGTGCGCCAGCTTGTTCTGGTTGAACACGACCTCGGCGTAGCACTCCACACCGCCCGTGATTGAGCCGGCTTGCGGGACGGCAGTACGTACGCCGGCTTTAGCAGCCGCGTCGGGCGAGGCGAACCGGACCTTCAGGCCCTTGCCCGGCTCGATCTTGGCGGCGAGCTCGGGGTGACAGATGCCGCACTCGTCTTCGGGCACGCCGTGTTCCTTGCACATCAGCCGGGCCGGATCGGCACTGGCCCTTCTCTTCAGCGCGGGGTTGCACAAGAAACACTCGTCCACATACAGGAAATGCTTTTCACACAAGGCGCGGTTGTTGTCCTGCAGTTCAGGATGGCAGAGGAAGCAACGGTCCTCGTAACGATCGTGCTCCTCGCACCAGAGCCGCCCCTTCTCGCGTAGTTCCTCATGACAGAAGAAGCACTCGTCCTCGTAGGCCGAGTGTTCCTTGCAGTAGAGCCGCTTCGGGTCGGGTGTGGATTCGGCGGCTGGCGGCCGGGCGGCCGACGCCGGCTGAGCCTCCGCGCGCGGTTGGCTGCCGGCCTCTTCGTGGCTCGGCTTTGAGCAGGAGGCCGCCAACGACACCGCGACCACCAGCGCTCCGATTCGTATGACCAGGCTCATGATGGCTCCCCTTTCTGATTGTTCGTCACTTCTGCGCCCCGGTGGTCAATGCTTCCAACTCCGCGGCGGCGCTATTCAACTCCAAGAGTTTGTCCTGATACGCCAGCCGCGTCTCGGCGACTGTGCGTTGCGTATCGAGCAGGTCAATGAAACCGAACTTGCCGGCTTCAAACCCCCGCTGCACCAACCGCAGCGCCTCTTCAGCGTTGGGCAGGATGCGGTCGCGGTAGGCCGTCACCTGCTCGACCGCCGCGCGCAGTCGCGCTTCGGCCACCCGCAGCTCCTCCAGTAGGCGCTGCTCAGTCGCCGTTCGTTCGGCGCGGGCGACTTCCACGTTGGCGGCGGACTCCCGCTTGCGCCCCTGGGCGCGGTCAGCTAGCGGGAGCGGTATCGATAACCGCACCGCCATCAGCGATTCGTTCTCCGCCGCGTCCCGTCCGGCGGCCACGCCCACCTTCACGTCCGGGTAGGGCTCAAGCCGGGCCCGGCGCAGCTCCAGTTCCGCGCGCTCGTGCTCCGCTGTGGCCGCCGCTAAACGTGGATGGGCGCGCAATAGCTCCTCGCGGGCTTGCGCGATGTCCGGTAGGTCCGTGGACACCGGCAACTGGCCGGCCAGCGGTACTTCCCGTTGGTCGGGCTGGCCCATCAGGCGGGCGAGAGCTAGTCGCGCCTCGATCACCTCGCGGCGCAACGCGACCAGGTCAGTCTTCACGCGGTCCAATTCAATCACGGCGCGCACCTGCTCCTGCGAGGCCGTCGCGCCGGCTTCGACCCGTTTGCGGGCGGTCTGCGCGAGGGACTCCGCAAG
>CAZCXL010000275.1:2449-3767 GCA_964502625.1 uncultured Planctomycetales bacterium
GCGGTAAAATGCTTTCTTCACGTCGCGCACCAAGGCGACCTCGACGGCGCGATACTGTGCTTCCACGCTGCGCACCTTGGCCTGGCCGATGCGCCCATCCAACGGCTTCTTGCCTGGAAACGGCACGGTCTGGGAGAGGCCGCCGAGGTTCTGCGCCCCCGAAAAGCCGCCGCGCGACGGCGGCAGTTCCTCGGAACTAAGCTCCAATTCCGGATTCGGCCACAGCCGTGCCTGGACCGCCCGGCCCGCCGCCGCTTCGATTGTTTTCCGCGCGGCCAGCAGTTCCGGATTGAAAGTCATCGCCGTGCTTAGAGCGGCGTCCAAACTCAAGTCATCCGCGTGCACTACGCCCCCTGCACCAGCGAGGCCGGCGCACAACAGCAACCAAGAGAGAAATTTGATCATGGTTCACCGCGTTCGTGGTTCAGGGAACTGCAGTCTAGGCCGCCCTCCAGGACCGGGTTCTCCCGGAACCAAGCGGAGGCTCCGGTAACGCGGCCGCGTGCGTCCTCGATTCGTCGGCGGGCGGAGAGCACGGACGGAGCCCGCTCACTCGCCGCGCACGACGGGTCCGACGGTTCACTGATTTATGGGATCGCGATCCTTAGAGAGAGATCGGGATGTGAAAGATCTCGCGTGGGTCGGGCGAGGTCCGAATCTCCGGCGCGTACCACGCTGCTGGGCAGATGGGCTCCGGCGGGCGCGGCATGGATACGTGCGCCAGAAGCAGTGGCTGGACGGATGGGCAGCAGGTGAAGAACTGGCATGCAGGCTGGCAGTCGCCGCCAGGCCCTTGGTCCTGGCAGTCGTAAGCGCACCAGCCCTCCTGCACCGGCGCCAACGCGAGACACGGCACCAGGGCCAAAGCCATAGCGAGGATGGCGGGGAATCTCAACACGCACATAGTATACGCTCTGAACGCTGCCTATGCCAAGGTGGGAGATGAGCATGGATGCACGTCACGAAAGTGGCGGTGTGTGGTCTCCGTTGTTGGGGGTTGTCCCGTCCTTCGTTGAAAGTCGACGGTGATCCTGGGTCACGTTCTACGCGCTGTTGACCTTACCTGTCCATAGCGACGCCGCCGACCAGGACGTCGAGAGCCGCGACCAGACGCGGCATGTCGGCGTGACCCTTCACTCGACGGAACTTCCTCTCCGCTCCAATCAGGACTCACTGTCCAGCGCAGCGCCATTGAGCCACCGCGCCAGCGCTTCACGTTCCGGCTGACGCGCCGGATCGTGCCCAGGAGGTTCACGTCTCCAATCCTGCGTGCCAGAAAAAGCTGCGTTCAATTGAGGGTCATTCGCGAAAAGACTTC
>CAZCXL010000276.1:0-3762 GCA_964502625.1 uncultured Planctomycetales bacterium
CGCGACGACGTAACCAACGAGCGCATTTCTTGCTCCAATCGGCGGGGCCAGTATCCGTTAGCGGGCGTCTTGCAACTCAATCTCAGTAAATCCCACCGTCGCATTCTTCCCCAACTCCCCATCCGCAATCTCCAACACGCGGATCCTCAAAAAACTAATCTTCTTCGGCTCCTTGAAACGGACCACCGTTTTCTTGAACGGATCCGGATCCATGTCCACAACTTCCGGATCCCCATCCTTCTCATACTGAATCTCCACTCGCACCGGCCGCGGGTTACCCGCCGGATTGCTCGCCTCCTCGATCGTGGTGCGGGAATGGCTCAGGCGTAGTTCGGTGGCGCGCACCGCTTTGCGCGGACGTAGCTCAATCCACGGCGCCGCGTCGTCCGGCGCGCACACCCACCGCGTGCTGAAGTAATTATCTGCCACATTGACAGCGGGATACCCCGGCGCCTCGCTCGATGCCTTCACCGTCGGCTGATTCTGCGGCAACTTGTTGCGCCGCGCGTCCGTGGCGTATGCGAGCCGATCGTCACCAATCCCTTCCTCGTGCGTCAACTTCACCACTCCCGACACCACGCGACTGCCATCCGCCCGCACTCCTTCGGCTCGCGCTTCCCATTTACCCGGGAAGGGGAACGCCCATCTCCCTGCGAAGCGGCGCTCACTGCTCTCAAGCACCAACGACCACTCCCCATTATCCGGCCGCGTGAAATACTCCACGTGGACAATTCCGGCATCCTCAGACTCTGCCCAGAACACTGCGGGGGTTTGCTTCACAATTTTCAAACGCAACGCCCCTTCCGCTGGATTCGAGCTCACCAACCGACTCGTGCCTGAGTCCTGCTGCACCGGCTGCGTGATCACGCGCGCGGTTGCGCGCTCCAAGAACAGCAACGCGAAGCAAGTATTGCGTTGATACCAACCCCAGGGATCGCCCCAGGCTCCCGTGCCGCCTTGCGCGCTCACCAGCCACTCCGCGCCTTCCCAGTACCACTCGCGCCCGTTGAAGGTCTCCGTGTTGAGCAGCGCGCCGCAGCGCTCCAAACCATACAAGTAGTAGTAGTGCCAGCTGACGTCGCCGGGGTTCGCGCGGGCGGTGAAGTTGAGATTCAGCCAGCGTTCGCCCGCGGCAATGGCTTCGTCCACCCGCTTCCGAATTGTGGGCTTCATGCGATCACCCAACTGTTCGCGACAGATCACAAGAATCGCAATCCCTGCCGTCGTCATCGAGCCGGTGAAGCCATGGTCCTCGCGATAGTGGAAGCCCGCTGCCGGCTTCCTCTCCACGGATCGCCACGACTCTTGGTGTTCGAGCGCGAACTCCGCCATGTCATTCCAAATCTCCGGCGGAATCACCGCGCCCAGTGCCGCCGATGCCCGCAGGCCGAGCGCCGCGTATTGCGTCAGAGATAAATCCGTGTGCCCGCCGGGGTAGGACCAGCCACCGTCGCCCTCTTGCCAGGTGAGCAAGTCGCCCGCGGTTTCTTCCGCCCACCACTGGTATTGCTCATCGTGCAGGGCCAGCGCCGCCATCAACTCACAACCCGCGGCGTAAGTGCGCTCCGCTGGCCACGATTGCAGATATGCCAGGGCCTGCAGCACCGCGGGATGGCGCGGACCAACCCCGCTCTTGAGCAAGGTGTAAAGCGCGAGCGCCGTGGTTCCGTTGCGATATTCACCCTGCTGGTCCGCCCAGGAACCGTCGAGCAACTGCTGATTCAACAACCACTTCACGCCGCGCTCGATCGCCGCGTTGATCTTCGCTTGCTCGACGTGCCGCGATTCCCGCATCTGGAACCGCCAGGCGCCGCCCACGTTGATGATCTTCACCACCAAATGATTCACTCCCGCGCGCAGCGGGAGAGTCACTGCATCATCCGTCACGTTGAGCCCACGCGCGACCGGACGGTCCAGCAACAACTCCCCATTGAGCCACAGCCGCAGGCCATCGTCACTTCCCAGACTGACTGCGAGCGGACCCGCCGACGCCGCCGTCACTCCGCGATACAGATACGCAGCCACTGCCGCGTTCTCAGGATCCACGGTGCCCAGCAGCTCGTTGAAGTCGATCGCGGGGGTGTCGAGCGGCGAACCGCCTGCGGGCGGAAGATTCTGCGCGTCCTCGCACTGCAGCCAGCGCAGTGTGCGCTTTTCGCGGCCGCGTCCCGAAGCGTAACCCTCGGCCAATTCACTCCAGGCATTCCCCTCGACTCCCTTGCGCAGCCGGCGCTCAATGCTGAAGGGATCATCCTCCGTTGCGGGCGCGGCGGGCGCAGGCACCGGACCGAGCACGGCCCACGGACCCGCCTGAACGGCCGGACGCTCCTGCGCGAGGGCAGCACCGCACACCAGCAGCAAGGAGGCTCCAATCATCCTGGCGGATTCAAGGATACCGTCCGCCTTTCACCAGCGCAGAGGTTGGGCCACAAAGCCAAACGCCCCGGACGGGCCGGGGCGCTGGGCGAACAGCTCCTGCGTGGGCTTAGTTGCGGCGCGAGAGCAGCAGCAGGATGTATTTGAACATGATCACGAAGTCGATGAGCAGAATCGCCGCCGCAGCGGGGGCGGCATTCGCGGGGAATCGCTTCATGATGTTCTGAGTGTCGTAGAGCACGAATCCGCTGATCAGCAGCACCCAGGCCGCAGACCAACCCCAACCCATCACGAATCCTTCGCCGACGCCGAACATTGCAAGGATGCCGATGCCCAACATCAGGAACAGGCCGATGAACAGCGCGCCACGGAGGAAGGAGAAATCACGCTTGGTGGTGATCGCGTAAGCGGAAAGGCCGCCGAACACCATCGCCGTGAGCCCGAAGGCCTGCGCGAGCAGTCCAGAGCCCTTTGCGAGCACTTCGGCCGCCGTGGTGGCTTCCGGCGCGGCCGCGGCCAACGCCATGATGACCAGCGGCGCCGTGAGGAAGCCCTCAAGCACACCGAAGACGGCCAAGCCGACCAAGTTGATCGGGAAGCTGCCCGCGGTGACGCGGAGGATCAGGAACATCGCGCCAAAGATCAGCAGCATCGGCAAGAAGCCGCCGCTGAAGAGGCCCATGGTCCAGGAGAGCAATGCTTCATTGCTCATCACCATCCAGGCAGTGCCCGCCCAGATGATCATGGCGCCCCCGAAGAGGGCGTAGACCTTGCGTAGGAAGCCGAGGCGAGTGCGGGTGTCCGTGAAGGCAACCGGGATCGCGCCAGCAGTGACGTTCGGAGAAGTGACAGTGTCAGCCATCGCTCACATTGTATGGGTTCTGCCGGACCCAGATTCCATCCCGAAGCGCGGTCGCCTTACTCGGATTCGCCCGGTTTCGCGAGCAGCATGCCGAGCAGTGCAGGCGAAAGCCCAGGAATCGACCAGCCACGCGCGCTTGCGGGTGCGAGACTGGCGGCCTCGGGCGCACCGGCCATGTACAGCACCGGATGGTGGCGCTGAATCGCCTCCAGCCAAGGTCCGGGAATCGGCGGTAGGCCGCGTCCTTTGCGCGCGCCGACGAGCACGAGCAGTGCCTCGGGCATGGGATCCGGCGGCGGCGCTGCGGCCGGGAACACTTCCACGCCCCAATCTTCGAGGTAGCGATTGGCGTCCGGCACGCTGGAGAGATCCAGCGCAACCTCGGGGCGCGGATGCTCGCGGCCGCCCGATCCGCCCGGCAGCGGCTTCAAGAGCGAGCGCGCACCGCCACCGAGCACGAGCGGGCGCGGCGGCGCGACTTCCGTGTCCAGCGCGAGGCGGATCAACTTGTCCACGCGGCCGAC
>CAZCXL010000277.1:0-3760 GCA_964502625.1 uncultured Planctomycetales bacterium
CAAGAAGGGCGGCAAGATCATGGGCACGAGCAACAGCCCGGTGAGCCATTTCTTGCCCGCGAACTGATAGCGGTCCGCAATCCAAGCCAAAGGGACGGCGATCAATCCGGCCACCAAGGTGACCCCGAGGGCGATCATCACGGAGTTGCGCAACCCCTCGGCATAGATGTGATTGCGCAGCACGTCCTCAAGGTGGCGCAGAGTGAATCCCTCTTCGTCTCGGAATCCGCCTTCGAGCACCATCCACAATGGCGCCAGGAACAACACGCCGAGCAGCAACACCGTGGCGGCGAAAATGCCGCGCGCAAGTCCGCGCGGCATCATGGCGTGCGGCCTACCGCGCCAGCCAGGGTGCGCGCGCGGCGAAAGTTTTCGCGAAAATCTGCAGTCCAGAGTCGCAGGTACTCCGCGCGCGGCACCTCGCGCAGGATCGCGGGCGCACTTTCCCAAGTGAGCGGGCGCGGGTGCGTCGGCAACGCGCGCAGGGCCGCAATCGCCGCAGCATTCGAGGGGTGCTCCGGACCACCGGCCTCGAGAATCGACTGCCAGGCTGCCCGCAACTCCACTCCGGCGTCCAAACACGCAGCGCGGACGAGATCGCGATGAACCGCAAAGTGGCGCGACGTCCATCGCGGCCGGAACTGCCAACTCTCCGCAAGCGCGTAGGCGCCGACCGCAGGATCCGCGAAGTCATCGGCGAGGAAGGGTGCGTGCAGCGCGAAAGCCGCGGAGAGCTCCGGATCTTCACTCGGATAGAAGTCACGCCGGATCGGCAAACGCCGCAGCGCGTATTGACGCGGCCCGCCCGGAGTGCCCGGTCGGTAACACCACAGACGCTGCCCAGCCTCACTCAAAGTGAATTCCATGAAGTGGCGCGCGAGCAAACGATGCGGCGCTCCGCGCAGGAGGCTGATGGGGTCGCAAGTGACCCCGGTGCCGCCCACGGGACTCAAAAAACCCACGCGCATGGGCGCTTGCTGCGGCGAAAACTGCTCCTGAAATCGTCCATAGAAATCGATGGCAACTCCTGCGGCCGTCTCCCCCATCGCCACTTCATGGGGCACGCGCTGCGAAGAGGGTGTGAAGTAGCGTGCGTTGGCTCCGAGCCGACGCAGTAGCCACCATCCAGCTTCCCAACCCTGCTCCAGAGCCTGCGCGTACGCAGCGGGAGCACTCTCAGGATTCTGCTCGAACTGCGCGATGGCTGCGTCATCGAAGCCGGAGCCATGCACCGAGTGCGCCATCTCCTGCTGGATCAAACCCTCGAAGGCTTTCGCGATGCTGCTCGACTTGGTGGGATCCGCGAGCCCAATCTTTCCGAAGAGTCGCGGATCCGCGAGGTCCGCCCAAGTGCGCGGCTCCGGCATTCCCAGTTCCTGCAAGCGATCTCGATTGAACACGATCCCGAAGGTGCCGAGCGCGTTGCCAAACCACAGTCCATCGCGCCAAATTTCTCCGGATTGGCCGGCAGGAATCCACGCCGTCCCCGACTCGCTCGCGACGATGGCCTGCGGAATGCCTTCCGGCCAAGGCGGCACAAGCAGTCCTTGCTCCGCGGCGCGGCGGTGATCGAATTCTCCGCCGCCGAAGAAGAGGTCGACGCCGGAGCCGAAATGCGCGGCATCGTCGTGGGCCCGGAAATCACGCCAACTGCTGGCTTGCTCCGGACTCGTCGGTTCATCACGCGCAAGCACGACTTCGGCGGTGCCCCGCGGCCAATCCGCGCCGCCTCGTAGTCTCCAAGCCCGATAGGAGGCGATGCTCTCGCTGGCCAGATAACGCGCGATCTCGTTGCTGCCGCCGATCACGATCCACTCGATGCGCACGGCGCTCCCGTACTCGCGCAGGTGCCATTCCGCAAAGGCATGCCCGAACTCACTGCGAATCGCCTCGTTGTGCGGAGTGATGATGAAAAGCACTTCCTCGCTTCCACGTGTGGCGGCTTCCGTGGCGGGCGGCCGCGCGAGGAAGGGCAGCGCAAGCAGTAGAGCAAGCGTCAGCAGCGCGGGAAGCAGACGGCGCATCGCTCAGCGGGTGAGAAGGACCGCGTCCGCGGGATCGAAGCAGGCCTGAATGGAAGTACCCGGCGTCAGCAAGGCTCGAGGCGGTGAGGCCACGGCAGTCCAGGTGGAGGCATGCGCGTCTGCGCCGATGCGTAGTCGGTGCTGCGAGCGCTCGCCGAGAAAGACGGCGTCCATCACCGTGGCGGCCAAGGCGTGAGAAATTACCGGCTCCTTTGCGACGAGGCGAAGGGCTTCGGGGCGCACGAGCAGGAAAACTCGGGTTCCCGGCGGCAGTGGTGTGGCGGAGGGCGAAGTCGCCAGAATGACGCCGGCTGAAGTGCGTACCTGCGTGCCTTCCCGCTCGACGGACAACACCTCACCCTCGAGAAAATTCGCATCGCCGATGAATTCGGCGGTAAAGCGCGAATTCGGCCGCCGGTAAAGCTCAGCGGGCGTGGCGCACTGCTCGATGCGGCCCTGCTGCATGATGGCGATGCGGTCGGCGATGGAGAGAGCCTCGACTTGATCATGGGTGACGTAGATCGCAGTAAGACCGGCTTCCTTGCAGATGCGCCGAATTTCGACCCGCATCTCCAAGCGCAGTTTTGCGTCCAGATTGGAGAGCGGTTCGTCCAACAGCAGGCAACGCGGCCGCACTACCAGCGCGCGCGCGAGCGCAACCCTTTGCTGCTGTCCGCCTGAGAGTTGGGCCGGTCGATGCGACGCTCGATCCGTCATGCGCACCAGTTCCAGGACTTCGTCCACGCGGCGTGGGCGCTCGGCCGCGCTCACTTTGCGGATCTCGAGACCGAACGCGAGATTTTCCCGCACCGTCATGTGCGGCCACAACGCATAGGACTGAAAGACCATGCCGGTCTCGCGTCGATGCGGAGGCAGGTGCGTGACGTCAACCTCGCCGAGCAGGATGCGGCCCTCCTCCGGAGTTGTGAATCCCGCGATACAACGCAGTAAACTCGTCTTGCCGCAGCCGCTGGGTCCGAGCAGGAAGAACAACTCGCCCGAAGCAATCTCGAGCGAGACGCGGTCGACCACCGCGAGTTCCCCGAATCGCTTCAGCACCCGCTCGAGCGCGATTCGCATGCTGCGGAGCATTCTAGGCCGGCGAAGCCGTGTCCTTGTGCCTGCCCTTGCCACGCGCCACAATCGCAGGCATTCCATGGGCAACGCCTCGACCCGGTCTTCCGCAGCCTTGAGGCCCAGCCTGCGCGCATTGCTCGCCCAGCGGGTCCTGGTGCTCGACGGCGGCATGGGCACTGCGCTGCACGAACGCGGAGTGGCCTTCACTGATTGTTTCGAGCAAGCCGTGCTCGATCGTCCCGACTTAGTGCGCGACATTCACCGCGCCTTTCTCGACGCCGGCGCCGACGCGATCCAAACCAACACCTTCAGCGCCAATCGCATCCGGCTTGCGCGCCATCACCTCGAACATCGGCTGGAGGAGATTCTGGAGAACGCCGCCAGACTGGCGCGTGAAGCGGCCGGCGAGTCGCGCCACGTATTGGGCGCGCTCGGACCGATTGGCGCCGAGATGGAGCCGATCGGACGGCTAGCGCGCGCCGAGGTGCGCGCCGCCTATCGTGAATTGGGCGCGCGGCTCGGTCCGCTCGTGGACGGGATCGTTCTCGAAACCTTTAACCACGCGGAAGAGTTGGTGGAAGCCGTGCGCGGAGTGAGAGAATCCGGCGACTGGCCGCTCTTCACTTTCCTCTCCGTGGACAGTCGTGGCTACACAACGC
>CAZCXL010000278.1:0-3746 GCA_964502625.1 uncultured Planctomycetales bacterium
TTTAGCGCGCAACTGGCGCACTCCTTACGCCGAAGTGGATCTCGCGGCCGAAGATCCCCGCGGCGTCCTCGTGCTGATCGAGGTCAAGGCTCGCAACCCGCTCGGCTTCCTGCAGGGAGAGGATCATCTGACACCGCGCCAACTGCACCGGCTCGAAGCCGTGTTGCAGTGGCTGGCCGCGCGCGAAGGACCGCGACGCGCGCTACGGCTGGATCTCGCCGTGGTGCTCCAAGCGCAAGGCAAGATCTTGAGCTGGGAGTTGATCGAAGGACTTGCTGGCATCGAGGCCGCGCAAGGCCGAGGCCACGAGCCCCACCGGTAGCGGATCGAGGTGGTTGTCTTCCAAGAGCTCCGCAGCCAGACGCGCAATGCGCTCCGGCTCGATTTGATCCCAGAGACAGAGGGCCGGAAGGCCCGCGGACTGCCCGCGTGCGACCAATTGCTTGAGGAGGAAGCGGTACGGAGCGTAGTACGGATCTCGCGGCGAGTGAGCACGATCGAGCAGCTCAGCGAAGGCCCAAGTGGTTTCGATACCGCTCGCCAGCGCGCGCAGTTGTGCGCGCTCCTCCAGAAAAAGAATGGGATCTTGGTAGCGCAAGAGAGAGCGCAGCGCGGCTGGAGCCACTCCGAGCACGGACACGCCTTCTCGCGCCCAGCGCAAGGTTTCCGGTAGGTGCCCACTTTCGTGCAGAACCAAATGCAGAAGCTCGAGATCGTGCGCGCTTGCGCCACCGGCTGCGAGCCGGCGCGCGCGCAGTCGGGTGGCAAGATCAAAGGTCTCGAGGGATCCCGCCAGCGCCGACGGCGCCATGGCTTCGTTGTTCCAGGTGCTCAGCGGGCGGAATGCCGAGACCTCGCGCTCATGGGAACGCGCAGAGGAGTTCACCAGGTCCATACGCACGAAAAATCCATGGAATGGCGCCCCGCCTGGAATGGTGCGATCTTCAGGCTCGAGGCCGCGCTGCGCCACGATCACTTCCACTCCCGGCAGGCCCGTGGGCATCGGCAGCACGAGTCTTTGCGCGCCTTGCAGGTACAGCCAATCCACTCCCCGTCCTGGCGCTTGCCCGATCAGAAGGAAGCGGCCTTGCTCCAACCAGGCCCGAGTCACGCCTCCGCGGAAGGATTCGGGTTGCACCAGTTCCGCGAGTCCGCCGACCGAGTAGCGCGGCTGCTCCAGCCAGCCCGAGGGCACACCCGCGAGCCCGCACCAGCGATCGAGATAGGCCAGGACCTGGTTGAGGCTGGCGCCGCGCATCCACGGCTCTTCCGCCAGAAAGCGTTCGATCACGCGATCCATGCCCGCGCCTCGGTCCGGGTTGCCCGCGGCCGCGCGCAGCGCGTACTCGGTCGCGGCGCGGGCGCGGCGGCGGTCGCTGCCGAGTTGCTCGGCCAATTGGATGCACTCGAGCAGCGCTTCGCTGTGGCCACGGCCGAAGGCGTCTTCTTCCAGCAACCTCCAAGCGGCAAACATGCGTCCGCCTTGCGCCTGTTGGCGTGCGAGCAACAAACGATGAAAGAATGCAGAAGCCGCGTCTGGAGGAACCTTCGCCAGCCAGGCTTCGGCCTTGTCCCAGCGGCCAAATTCTTGCTGGGTAGCGGCAGCGCCGAGCGTCAGCCACGCATGCCCGGGATGGGCGCGCGCGCCTTCCTCCAGTGCGCGGAGACGACGCTCAGGATCGCTGAGCAGGCGCGCGCTCAAGTAGAGGAAATCGGGATCGGTTCCGTGCAGCGATGCGAGTTTCTGCAGTTCGGCGGAAAGTTGCGCGCGCTCGCCCCGCCCGATCGCAAGATCCTGGCGCAAACGCTCTGCGGCCACGCTACCCGTGGCCTGCCAGCCCGATTCTTCAAGCAACTGCAGGGCTTCATCCGCGCGCTGCTGCCAGATCAGTTCGCGGGCCGGCTCTAGGTCGGCGTGCAGTTCCGGGGGAAACGACTCCGGGTGCGGCGCGCGCGCCGCGCAACTGAGCAGGAGTACCGCCAACCCAACTCCGCAAACGGCGTGCATGCCTTGGCGGAAGTGCAGGGTTTTCATGCTTGGATCAAAAAGGCGCGGCGCAGGTCGGTACCCAGGGAGCGCCGCGACTCGTGATCGAGACGAAGCGCGTGCGCCGGATCTTCCACACCCTGACCGGAGCATGCGGAACGCGTCCCTCCGAGCAGAATGGGCGCCTCATAGCGTACGACGGCATCCGCCAAACGCTGGTCGAGAAGTGCTCCATGAAGTTGAGCGCCGCCTTCGACGAGGAGACGCCGCACGCCGTGCTCTGCGCGGAGTGCGCGCAGGATGGGCGCTAAGGCCAGCAACCCGTCGGCGCCGCGCGCCACGCGCAGGAGTTTGTCCGCTGGCGGAGATGCCGTGGGCGCCGCGCCCTGCTCATCACAGACCCAAAGGCGTGGCCCTGCAGAATGGAAGATGCGTGCTTGAGTGGGCAGGTCCTGCGGAGCGTCAATCAGAACACGCAACGGTGGGTGGAAAGGAGCGTCCGTTTCAGGGCGCGCATCGAGAGCGGGATCGTCGGCAAGCAGAGTGCCCCGCGCGGCCATCACGGCATCGGCGAGGGTACGCAGAATGTGCACTTCGGCGCGAGATTCCGGACCGCTGATCCACCGGCTGGCGCCTGAATTCGTGGCGATCTTGCCGTCCAGACTTGCGGCCCACTTCAGCAGCACGAAGGGCCGCCCCGGTTGCGCGAGCGCACGCTCGAAGGCGGCGAGCGCGGCGTCCTGGGCGAGCGGATGGAGCACGATCTCGACGCCCTCCTTAGCCAAACTCCTCAAGGCGCTGCCACGATGGCGTGGATCGGGATCCTCCGCTCCGACGACGAGTCGTTTCACGCCAGCTGCACGCAGGAGATCGAGGCAGGCCGGACGCCGTTTGCCGGAATCGCGCGCACTGCAGGGCTCGAGCGTGAGCACCATTTCGTCCACGACTCCGGAGCGTGGCTGTCCACGCTCTTCATCCCAGGCATCGGCATCGCGGAGAGCGCATTCTTCCGCGTGAGGTCCGCCCAGGGCTGCGTGGTGTCCGTAGCCGATGACGTGACCGCCCGACAGAGCCAAGGCGCCCACGCGCGGATTGGGGGCGGTAAACAGCCAGTCCGCCCGCAAGGACTCCGCGGCGGCGCGGGCAAGCAGGGGAAGGTCGCGCGCCTTCACACCGTGAATCCGAGTGTCAATGCGGGAGCCAGGGGAGGCAGCGGCGCGGGAGTCGCGGGCGCACCGGCCTTGCGCACGGGCGGCAACGGGGTGCTGGGCTCCAGATCCCGTGCGAGCAACTCACGGCCGTTCCAGCCCTCGAGTTGCACGGGGCGTTGCAGTCCAGGTCGCATTCCTTCCCGGTGCGGAAGTAAGGCGGCATGACCATTCGCAATGCGGCCGAACCAATCTCCGGCGCAGCCTTCGCGACGCTCTTCGAGCATGAGGGTAGTGCGCTGGCCGACCATGCGCGGCGTGCGGCCGCGGGCAACCGCATGCTGCAAGGCGAGCAAGCGGTGGTTGCGCTCGAGTTTCGCCTGCGCAGGGACGTCGTCGGTCAGGCGCTCATGCGCCGAGGTGCCCGGGCGCGGTGAATACTGAAAGACGAAGGATTGCAGGAATCCGTGCTCTTCCAGTGCGCGTTCGCTGGCTTGAAAATCTTCCTCCGTTTCGCCGGGGAAGCCGACGATCCAGTCGGAAACGAGTTCAAGGTCCGGCATGGCCGTGCGCAAGAGCGCGATGCGGCGTCGGTACAACTCGGCGTTGTA
>CAZCXL010000279.1:0-3733 GCA_964502625.1 uncultured Planctomycetales bacterium
GTTGCGATGCCGCCTTCCTCAAGCACGCGGCCTGTCGTGGAGCGCACGCCGGCGGTCACGACCTCGCTGTTCACGCAGTTGCTCTCCGCGCCGCGAATCAGCACGCGGATGATCTTGTTCTCGGGGAAAGTTTCGTAAGTTGCGAGGTTCGAGTCGCTGTCGACCACGAACACGAAGGTGGTCGGATGGATCAGCGAAGCGGAACCGACGAAAGATCCGTCAATGACGCCGCTGCCCGGATCATCGGTGCCCGGGAACCCGATGCCCGGATTGATCGTCGTGCCGGCACGGTCGACGTCGAGCGGGCTCATGGCGCCGTTGTCATCGAATCCCACCCAGCGCTCGAGCCGAGGCCCGTTGCCGGCGTAGGTGTAGCCGTTGATGAAGCCGCGGCCTGCGATGGCCGTGCTGTCTCCTGTCACCGGGTCGTAGGCAATCACGGAGATCGTGCCGGTCAGCCCGTTGTTCGAGAAGCCCGCAGCTGTGGCGTCGAGCACGGACTTGATCATGATCGATCGCGTGAACTTGACCGAGACGAACTGGTTGCCGACGCGGCCAGCCGGGTTGATCGCGGCCGTGGGCCAGCTTGCCGGCGGTAGAACCGGATTGTTCACGCTCGGCGGATTGTTCAGGAGATCCTCCATGCTCCGGATCTCAATCAACTGAGCGCTCGGCGCTCCGGTAAGCGGATCAGGGATCGCCACGACGTAAGGCAGCAGCCGACCGAAGCCGTTCTGCACTTCCAACATCTTCATCAGCGAGTCGGTCGCGAAAGCGTCCGGATCACCTTTCTGATCGGTGTTGAAGCAAGCGAAGGATCCGGCCAGAGTCATTCCGGCGAGGGCTAGGGTCAGGCGGCGATTCATCCTGCAGTACTCCTGGGATTTTCCCGAGTGTCGGGAACCAAGCAAACATCATGCCAAGCCCGTTTTCGACCCGTTCGAGTCCGCGAGCGGGGCGGTTCCGAGCGCGGGTGAGCGGTCTCGCACACCCGGGGGAATGGGCAGAGTATCAGCGCCGGCGTACCTGAAAGCGGGCGGCTTCATGGATTTCGCCCGCCCCGCTGGGCAGAATCTGTGGGATGAGCGACTCGGCCTTCGAGCCGGGTCTGGCGGCGCCCAACGAGCGGGAGTTCGAAAGGGGCCTCCAGCCCCGGCGCTTCGATGATTTTCTGGGGCAACCAGAGGTCATTCAGCCGCTTCGGTTGATGGTCGAGGCCGCGCGCGCGCGCGGCGACGTGCTGGAGCACTTGCTGTTCGCCGGAGGTCCGGGCCTCGGCAAGACCTCGCTGGCCTTCGTCCTCGCCGAAGAGACCGGTGCGCCCTTGCGCGTCACGAGCGGCCCCGCACTCGATCGGGCTCGCGACTTAGTGGGGATTCTTTCCCAACTGGAACGCGGTTCGATCCTTTTCATCGACGAGATTCACCGGCTGCCGCGCGAGGTGGAGGAATATCTCTACGGCGCGATGGATCGCTTTGCGATCGAGTGGACCTTGGATGCTGGCGTGCATGCGCGCCTACTCAAACTCGACCTGCAGCCCTTCACCTTAGTGGGAGCCACCACGCGCGAGGCGCTGCTCTCTCCCCCGTTCCGCTCGCGTTTCGGTCATGCATTGCGCTTCGAGGCCTACTCCGGCGCGGATCTCGAGGGAATCCTGCAGCGCTCGGCGCGCTTGCTCGGCATCGAAGTGGATGCGGAAGGACGAGCGCTGCTCGCCGCACACGCGCGCGGCACTCCGCGCATTGCCAATCGGCTGCTGCGCCGCGCTCGAGACTTGGCGCAGACCGAAGGACGCGCGCGTTTGGACGCCGCTACCGTTGCCCGCACCTTCACGCTGCTCTCGATCGATGCGAACGGACTCGAGCGCGCGGATCGCCGGGTGCTGGAAGCCCTGGCGCGCGCCGGTGGCGGCCCGCTGGGTTTGAAGAACCTCGCCGTTGCGGTGGAAGAAGAAGAGGACACTCTGGCGGAAGTGGTCGAGCCGTGGCTCATCCGCCGCGGTTTCTTGTTGCGCACTCCTCAAGGCCGCGTACTTACCGGCGAAGGCTGGCGCGTCTGCGGCGCCGAGCCCCCGAGTGCCGAATCTTCACTCTTCGCTGCCCGATGAGCATGCGTCTGGCTCTCCGACCTGAAGGCTGGTTGCTCGTGGTCGTGGCGGCCGCGGCCGCGCTCTGGCTCGGTGCGCGGGCCTTGGAGCCTACGCGCGATCCGTGGCGCCCCGGCGGCGCTTCCGCCGACGCCATGAGCCTGGGGCTTCCCGCCATTGCGGCCGAGGCCGCGCTGCACGGTGAACCGGCGCCTGCACTGGAACCGCCGGTACAAGTGCGCCTCATGCGCTTCGAAGGCGCAACGGAGTTGGCGCTCGAGATCGAAGGTACCTGGCGCATGCTGGATGAGTCCGGCACGGCGCGCGCCGAAGGCTCCGGGCTGCGCGGAGTGCTGCGCATGGATCCAACCGGCATCCAGATCGGACCCTATCTTTCGGGACTCGATCGCCTGGTGCTCGCGACGGACGGCGACGGGGCGCTACGCATCGCGGATGAACGCTACGACGGCGCCTTGGAAGTGGGAATGCTCCGCGAGGGCGCGCGCGCGACAGGTTTGAGTTTGGTGTTGCATCTGCCGCTCGAGGACTACGTGCTCGGCGTCGTGTGCGGCGAAATGGCCACGACCGCGCACTCGGTCGCTTCGGCGCTGCGCGCACAGGCCGTGGCAGCACGGAGTTACGCGCTCTGGAAACTGCGCCAGCGAGGCGGCGCTTTGCGCGACACTTCGGTGGACCAAGTTTTTCGCGGACTCGACTGGCACACTGCGGCGGCGCGCGAGGCCGTGGCGAGCACGCGCGGAATCGTCCTGGTGTGGGAAGATCGGCTGCTTCCCGCCTTCTTCCACGCGGATTGCGGCGGAGCCACCGCCGATGCCGCCAAACTCGGGTTCGTGCCTCGCTCCATCGGCGCGCTTTCGGGCAGCCGGGATCCCGGTTGCGAATCCACGCCGGGCTGGCGCGAAATCGTTGCGCCGGAGCGACTCGACGCGGTCGCGCGCGCGCTGAACTTAGGTACTTGGCTGCGTGAAATTCACGCACTCGACGTGGACGCATTCGGCCGGATGTTGCGCACGCGTCTGCTCGGTGAGAAAGAGCACTTCGACGGTCCCAGCGAAGAGACGCGAGTGCGCCTGAGCCTGCCCTCAGTGATGTGGACCTCAGCGAGAACTCAAGCCGATGGTGGGCTGCTGGTGGAAGGACGCGGGCACGGCCACGGCGTCGGCTTGTGCCAAATCGGCGCGAAACGGCGCGCACGCGTCGGCGAAGACTGGCGCGCGATCCTCGCGCACTACTACCCGGGCGCCACGCTGCGCTCGCTGACCGCTGATCTGCTCGACGATTGAGTTTACGCTTCGAACTGCTTCAAGGCGGAGCGCAAGAGCCGCGTCTCGGCCGCCTGCATACCGCGCGTGGCGTGGTGGACACTCCGGCCTTCATGCCGGTGGCGACGCGCGGCATGCTGCGTGGACCGTGGCCGGATCGCATGCGGCCCATGGGTGTGCAGATGATGCTCGCCAATGCCTTTCACCTCTTCGCGCGCCCTGGCACTGAGTCGATGCGCGCGCTCGGCGGACTCCACGCCTACATGGCGTGGGACGGGCCGGTACTGACCGATTCCGGCGGTTTCCAGGGCTTCTCCTTGCGCGGGGCGCGGCTCACGGAAGACGCGATCGAGATCCCCCACCC
>CAZCXL010000280.1:0-3725 GCA_964502625.1 uncultured Planctomycetales bacterium
GAATCCAGAGTCTCCACGGGCGCATCGCTGCCGTTCGGAATGATGCAGCCCGAATCGAGCAGCCAACGCCACGCATAGGCGCCCGCGATACGCTCCGGTCCAAGCCGGAATTCGGCCCAGGGCATGTCGCTCGTCTGGTGCTGAGTCTGCATGGAAGGCAGGACCTGGAGCGCGTGGAAGCGCAGAGCGTCATCTCGATGAAGGATTTGCGCGTGCTCGATCCTCCAGCGCGCGTCTCCCGCCCGCGCGCGCTCGTAGGCATCGAGCACCAGGCGACTTCCTCCGTCGCCAATCGCGTGCGTGCAGACCTGGAAACCCGCGTCGCGCGCGCGTGCACACACAGCGTCGAGTTGCTCCGCCGTGATGCGCATGAGGCCGCGGTTGCCGTGCTCGTCCGCGTAGTCTTCCAGCAAGAGTGCCCCGCGTGAACCCAAGGCTCCGTCCGCGTAGAACTTGACGGCTCTCACCGCGAGCAGGCCGCGATGCTGATAGTCGGGTTCGGGACCGCGCGCGCACCACTCTCTCAGGAGCCCGTCATCGCTACCGTTCAACATGACGTGCAGGCGGAGCCGGAGCCGGCCGTCACGGGCCAGCCGTCGGTAGAGCGCGATTTCTTCGGCACCGGCACCCGCGTCATGCGCAGCAGTAATCCCTTGCGCGTGCAATATCTCTTGGGCCAGCAGAATCGCCTGCTCCATTTCCGCGGCTTGTGGAGCGGGAACAGCGCGCAATATTCCATCCATCGCGTTGTCCACGAACACGCCCGTGGGATGGCCTTGTGCGTCGCGCAGAATGCGTCCGCCTGGCGGATCGGGAGTCTGCGCCGTAATGCCCGCCGCGCGCATCGCGGCCGCATTGGCGAGTACCGCGTGGCCATCGACCCGCGTGAGAACCGCGGGCCGTTCCGGGAGTGCCGCGCTCAACGCGTCGTGCGTGGGAAAGGCTTGCACCGGCCAGTCGTTCTGGTCCCAACCGCGGCCTTGCAACCACGCGCCGGGGGGAAGTCGACGATCCCCAGCACGGGTCCGCTCCAGAACTTCCTCGAAGGACCGCGCTCCCATCAAATCCACGCGCATCGCAGCCAGTCCGATTCCCGAGAGATGCAAGTGGGCGTCGCTAAAGCCCGGATATGCGGGCGCGCCGTGCAGATCCTGCAACCGCGTGCGCGGACCAGCGTGAGCCGCGCGCACGGCGCTCTCTGCTCCCGCCGCGATCACGCGCCCGTCCCGCACGGCGATGGCTTCCACGACGCCCAGTTGAGCGTCCAGGGTGTGAATCGGGCCGCCGTAGACGATCAGGTCCGCGCTCTGGGCGCACCCTGCTGCTCCGAACAGGAGCAAGCTTGCGAACAATGCGTTCACCGGATCGCGAGCATGCGCTCGAGCGCACGCCGCGCGGGCGCAGCCAGTTCCGGCGGAACGATCACGCGCGGCGCGCGCGCGTGCAGAGCGGCCCAAAGTTTCTCCGGCGTGTTCTTCTGCATGTGCGGACAGAGATTGCACGCGCAGGAGGCGCCCGGCGCCGGAACGTACTCATTCTGAGGGGCATCCTTGCGCAAACGATGAATCATGTTCGCTTCGGTGCCCACGATGAAGGTTCGGCCGCTGTTCTCGCGCGCCAACCGCAGCATGCCCGCAGTGCCGAGCACGTGATCACTCACGTCGCGTACCGGCTTCGGACATTCAGGATGAGAGACCACCCAAGCGTCGGGAAACTGCTTCTTCAACTCGAGCACGGTGTCCACGCTGAACAGTTCATGCACCATGCAGGATCCGTTCCAGAGGATCATCTCGCGGCCCGTGACTTCGTTCAGCCAGCCGCCCAGATGGCGATCCGGAACGAAGAGAATCGGCTGGTCTTCCGGCACGCTCTCCACCAGTTTGCGCGCATTGCCGCTGGTGCAGATGATGTCGGAAAGCGCCTTCACTCCGGCCGAGCAATTGATGTACGCGATCGTGATCGGGCGTCGTCCGAGTTTCTGCGTGAGGTGTGCCTGATAGCGCGCGAGATCCGCCGGCTGGCAAGAATCAGCAAGGGAGCAGCCCGCGGTCAGGTCCGGAACGAAGACTTCCGCCTCTGGACACAAGATTTCGGCGGTCTCGGCCATGAAGTGAACGCCGCAGAAGCAGATGGCGCGCGCGTCGGCTTCGGCTGCCGCACGAGCCAACTCGAGACTGTCGCCGACGAAGTGCGCGCACTCCTGCAGCCAGCCATCCTGGTAGGAGTGCGCAAGGATCAAAATGCCTTGCTCGGTGGCAAAACGTTTCACCTCTGTGGGCTCCGGCACCGTGGAAGGCACGGGCAGGGTCGGGAGCGGAATGGTGAGCGTCATCGTGCGTCTCTCTCGCGCACTTCCATTCTACGCAGGTACAGGTCGAAGCGGGTCGTGCGTCCAGGAATCTGGCCTTGCGGCTCGCGACCTCCGAGCGGCGGCCCGCCTGCAGGGCGCTTGACGGCCACGCGCTCGACTCCGCTCGCCAAAGCAGCGTCCAGCAAATCAGCCGCGTCTTCATCAGCGCCGACAAGAGCGCGAAAGAGTCGCATCTCTTGTTTCACCAAGGCCGATTTTCGCCGATCCGGATGCATGGGGTCGAGGAGCACCGTGTCGCATCCAGCCGCGGCGCCGTTGCGCAGGAGTTCCCGCGCGTCTCCGCAGAGGAAGCGTAAACGCCCGCCCAAGCGTTCCCGGTGCTCCGGATCGCTGGCGGCGCGCGCGGCAGCATCTTCCAGCAACGCGAACACGGCAGGGTGGCGCTCCACCGCCAGCACCTCGCATCCGAGCGCGGCGAGCACCGCAGCATCGCGTCCGAGCCCGGCCGTCGCGTCGAATACGCGCGGCGTCGGCCGGCCGCGGCCCATACCGACCGCGCGCGCAATGGCCTGTTCGCGCCCTTGCGCATGCGCCAAACGCCAACCCATGGCGCCCTTCGTGAACTCGGCGCGCAGCACCGCAGAATCCGGAGCGATCAGCACGAGGGCTGCGCCGTCTCGCTCCGCGCGCCAGCCTTCAGGAAGGTGCCAGTCTTCGCGGCTGCAACTCACTCCAAGTGATGCGCAAGTTGATCCGCGAATTCACGCGCCGCGACCAAGTCCGGCGCGAGCGTGGCCCACTTGCGCGCCTGCACGACGACGCGTGTGGTTCCGGTAGTCACGGCCGTGAGCTGCAGATCGAAACGCACGCCCTCCACCACCGCTCGGATCCGGCTTTCGCGGGAACCCGGGCGATCTGTTTCGACTTCTCCATGAGCCGTAAAGTGAGCGAGTGCTGCCGCGTGCGTCTCGGCGAGCGAACTTTCAAAATAGGATTCGATGGAATCCTCACCCAGAGCGTAAAGCGCTCCCGCGCCGACGGCAGCCCCAGCAACGAACACGCAGGATGTTGCTCCGAACATCAGGGAGAGCGGAAGAAGCCAGCGAGTCGGGTGCATCATCTTGTGCATGCTTACGCGCCAGAGGCGATCCTGCTGGCTCCAGAGGCTGCTCAGCGGAGGCTCCAGCGCACTTCGACCGTGCTGCCAGGCGGCCAGGCAGCGGCCTCGGTAGGCGCAGCCAACCTCAGCAGGGCTCCCCCGCCGGGTTGCAGCACCTCTTCCAACAAAGTCACGGCCTGCCATGCGCCCCCTGGAATTCTTCGCGCCTCGGCCTCGGGTTGCGCCGCGGCTGGCGTCCATTCACCCGGCGCGAGCGGCACCTCCAGGAAGTTGGTGCCGGCACTCCACCGAGTG
>CAZCXL010000281.1:0-3684 GCA_964502625.1 uncultured Planctomycetales bacterium
TCTCCGCCGCAGCGTTGATCCAATTCCTCCCAAGTGGTCCAGGCGGCGCGCGCCAGGGCGACGTAGTCCGGATGCTCCGCATAGGCGCAACGGATCAGGCGCGTTTCCCCGTGGTGAGAGGATCTCTCGTTGGGAGCGGTGAAGCGCTCCAGGATGGTGACCCGGGCGCCACGTTCTGCGGCGATCCAGGCCGCAGCGAGGCCGACGGTGCCGCCGCCGAGGATGAGGAGGGAGGGGGAGGGCACCGGAGCATTCTGGGGATACTGGCCCCACCGGCTGGAGGAAAAGCTGCGTAAGCCCGGTTCGGGGCTGGACTTCTGCCCCCCCAGGAAAAATCGGACGACTGTGCACCTAACTGAAGTCTATCCAAGGACTTAGGTGTCCTTTCCTCCAGCCGGTGGGGCCAGTATCTGTGGGCGGAACTCAAGAGCAACTTCCTTTCAGCCGATGGGAGAGAACCATGCGCGTTCCCCTCCTGGCAGGCCTCGTCGCCGCGCTTCTTGCCGCGTGGCCGGCGTCCACCGTCCGCGCCTCCTCCTCCGCGGCTGCCACCCTGGACCTCGCCACCCTGGTGGCCTCGGCAGATCGCATCGCCGAAGTTCAGGTCATGGAGTGTTCGTCGGCCGTCACCTCCGACGGGCGAATCGAAACCCGGTATCTCGTGGCCACCGTCGCACCGCTCAAAGGTGCCGCTGCTGGCATGGATGAGATCCGCATGCCCGGCGGAGAAGTCGCTGGTCGCGGCTTGCTGCTGCCCGGATTGCCGCGCCTCCACGTAGGCCAGCAAGTATTGCTCTTCCTGACGGCTCCATCGGCCGGACGCGGTTGGCGCGTGCCGGTTGGATTGGGCGCGGGCGCTTACGAAGTGCTTCCCGATCCCGCGGGTGGAATGGCCAGCGTCGTCGGCATGGGGACAGAGGGTGCGGATTCCCGTCCGCGCGATCACGCGCAGTTTCTCTCCGAAATCCAAGCCGAGATCGAGCGGCAGCGTCATGCGCGCTAGCCGAACGCTCGCCGCATTCGGGCTGGGCTTAGCGCTCGGCCTCGTGTTGCTTGCCTCTGCGCGCGCCTACATCCGCATCGAGGTCAATGGTCGTCAACTCCACTGGAGTGCGCCCGAAGTCACTTGGAATCTGCAGCTCGCCGGGAGCGAGGACTTGCTTGACGGTTCGCACGTGTTTGCGATTCAACATGCTTTCGCGGAATGGGAAGCGCTGTCCGGCTCCAAGTTCGTGCTCCCCCAAGGCCCGGACGTCACGGTTGGACCGGAGACGAACGCGCACGTCGTGATGTTCGACGAGACCAATGCTACGGGTTACTTTCCGCAGTCCTCGGGCATCGTGGCGTTGACGCCCATCAGCTACGACCTTGGCAGCGGAGTCATTCTGGACGCGGACATCGTGTTCAACGGCCGCGACTACACCTGGTCCGTCACGGGGGCGCCCAACACCTTCGACGTGCAGGACGTGATCACCCACGAAATCGGGCACTTCATCGGTCTTGATCACTCGCCTTCGATCACCGGAACGATGTGGCCCTATGTGAGTTTCAATCAAGACTTGCATCGCTCGCTTTCCTTGGATGACCGCAGCGGCGCCATCTCCATCGCGCCGATGGGCAATCAGTCCACCCTGACAGGCATCGTGCGCCGCGCGGGCGCGCCCGTGCCGGGCGCGATCGTTCACGCGATCCGCGTGGACGACGGCAGGCACATCGCCAACGCTCTTTGCGATGAGGACGGCGTCTTCCAGATTCGCGGACTGCCGGCCACGGATTATCACGTGTACGCAGCGCCGCTCGAGGGCGGTATGAACGCCACGAACCTCACCGGCAACAGCGCGGTGAGCACGGCTTTCGCCCCGGCCTTTCTCGGGGGATTCTCCACGCCGGCCGTCTTCAACGTGACGAACGGGAACACGACGAACGTCGGCAACCTCAACGTGCCGGCGAATCGTGCACTGCTGGAGTCGAACTCCAGTCCGATGCGTCTCTGGCGCGGGGATTCTCGCCTCGTGACCGTTTACGGCTCGGGATTCGAAACGGGCCTCAAGAGTTTCGTGGTGAAGAGTCCGTTCCTCACCGTGACCCAAGTCGAGAGCGGCACCAGTTTCGCGCGGGGCATCGTGACGGTCGGACCCGGCGCGCCCTTCGGCGCCTATGACGTCTACGTCCGCGACTCCTCCGGTTTCTTCGAGGCGGCGAGCGCACTCATCGAAGTCGTGGCTGAGGCGCCGCTCCTCTCCCAGATTTCGATCAGCGCGGGCAATGCCGCGGGCGGAGAACAGTTGACGTTCACTGGACTGGGGTTCCAAGAAGGCTGCGCCGTGCTGTTCGGCGGTTTCGAAGCTGCGGCAGTTGAGTTTCCGAGCGATACGCAACTGACCGTGACCACCCCCGTGACCTCGCCGGGCGACGTGGACGTCTCCGTCCACAACCCAGACGGCCAATTCGACGTCTTGAGCGGCGCGTTCAGTTTCACCGCGCAACCGATCTACCAACGGATCTTCCCGCAGGCTGGTCACACGGACGGCGGCACCACGGTCCTGATTAACGGTGCGTCCTTCGCGCCAGGCATCACGGTGTTCTTGGATTCTGAAGAGCTCGCCGTTGAGTGGATCTCTTCCCAATTGTTGCGCGTGACCACGCTCGCCCACTTGGAGGAGTCTGTGGATCTACTCTTGCGCAATCCGGGCGAACCGGACACGGTGATCGCCGGAGCCTTCACCTTCATGACCACCCCGGATCCACGCATTCTCTCCTTCACTCCGAGCAAGGGGCCGCGCGGCGGAGGCACGCGTGTCGCCATCAGCGGATTCGATTTGGGAGAAATTTCCGAAGTGCGGTTCGGAGCCAATGCGCTGACCGCCCTAGGCGGCAAGCCCGCAACCGCCATGAACGTCGTCTCCGCGGGCCGCGTGGAAGCCACCACTCAGAGCCAATCCGCGCCAGGCGTTTACGGAATTCTGGTGCGTACGGCCACGGGGCAAGGCGCCTTTGCGAGCGGCTTCACCTTCGAAGGTGACGGCTCCACGAATCCAGGCGGCTCTGGCTTCGATCTACCGAGCGCGGGCGGTTGCGGCGGCGTGATCGGTGGGGGGCCCATGGATGCGCGCTCCAGCATCGGTGAGCTTCTCGGCTTCGGTCTGCTTTACGGAGTGTGGATGACGTTGCGCCGGCGCGTGCGCTCGGCGATCCACGCAACTGCGGAGTAGAATGGACCGCATGAGTCTGATTGCGCGTCGCACGGCAGGACTTGCGCTGCTCACGCTGCTCGCGTGCTGCTCCAAGTCTGCGTCACGGCCTCCGGTCATCGTGATCGGCGTGGATGGAATGGAATGGAGCGTCGCCGAGACCTTGCTCGCCGAAGGCCGCATGCCCAACTTGCGCCGACTGATCGATGACGGCGTCGCCGGCAGCCTGCAATCACTCATTCCTACTTACTCACCTTCGCTCTGGACCACGGTCGCCACCGGGCGCATGCCTCAAGAGCACGGCATTCCCTTCTTCAGTGAGGTGGATCCGCAAACCGGAATGCCCAAGGTAGGGGGCTTGCCGTACACCAGCGAGTGCCGCCGCGTGCCCGCCCTGTGGAATCTCGCGAGCAGCGCCAAACTCGAGACGCTCGCAGTCGGATGGTGGGTTTCCTGGCCGGCCGAGCAGTTGCCGCGCACGCGGATCGTGGCC
>CAZCXL010000282.1:0-3680 GCA_964502625.1 uncultured Planctomycetales bacterium
GGTGCGCAAGCAGACTGGTGAAATGATGCCAGAGGAGCACGCATTGGCCTGGTCCTTCTATGACTGGATCGTTTCCTCGAAACCAGAGGCGCTGGCTCCGCTCCTGAAGTCCCTCAAGCAGAAAACACCGACGCGCGAGGCGCTCGCAGAGCACGTCGGCATGGGGATTGTCGAAGCCGAGCGCGCCTGGCGCGACTGGGTGGAGGCGGAGTATCCCGCGCGCGAGAAGAAGCCGCGCGATTGAGGGCGAGGCCCTCAAGCCGCTCGCCCCAAACATCCGATGAAGAACAGGGACCTCGTCCCTTCATTCATCATGTCTCGCAATCTTCTGACCTCCCTCGTAATGGCTGCCGGGCTGTGTTCCTGCCTCGGCGGCGATTCTTCCGGCACCGTCTCGGGCCTTTCCATGCCTGGCAGCATGGACTTGGTCACGGCTTCAGGAGTGGCCAGCGGCGGCGCACTCACCGCGCCGTCCATCCAAAGTAATTTCCCTCCGGGAAGTGATTTTTCCACCGATTTTGCGCGCGCTCACGTGTGGGACCAATCCACCGAACCGCTCGACATGATCAACGACATTCTGGTGCAGCTCTCCCAGACCTGCGCGGACAAACTCGTCAATCAAGGTCCTTACCTGGCCTTGATCGAAGTGCAGGAGCGCGACGGCGATTCCTCTCCGAGCTCCGGCAACGCGTCGTCCGCAACCAACGCTGTCGAGTACGAATCGTGGATCGTGAACTCCACTCGCTCGAGCAACACCAGTCCGCAATCGGTCCGCTTCTGGATCGAGGGCGAAGAGGAGGTTGATCAGAACGTAAGCATTGACTCCACGATCCACGCGAAGAGCGAAGTCACTGCCGAGCCTGATGCGCAGAATCCCTTCGGACGCTTCAGCCTAGACTACGCGATGACGGTGGACGGCACCGACACGATGTTCCAGCGTGGCACTCTGTCCGCCGGCCCTTCGGGAAACGGCATGGCGGGGTTCAGTTTCCTGGGTGACACCGTCAATCCGAATGATGGCGGCGACACGCAAATCGCGGTGGAAACCAACGCGGCCCGCACCAGCGGCCGCGCCCGCGTGCGCGCCACCGATTGGAACACCGGCTTGCCGATTCAATTCTTGATCGCCTTCGACGGCAATCAATTCGCGCGCAAAATCGCCGGACAAGTCCAGGTCTTTGACCGTGACCGCTTCCGCATCAACACCTGGGGCTACAACCTGTACTGGGCGGCCAACGGCAACGGTCACAGCGCCGGCGATCGGGTGCAACTGGAAAGCGGATTCCCGTTCACCTTCAATTATCAAGGCGCACGCTCCTTCGGTCACGTCGGCTATTGGGGGATTTGGTCCTCCGTCAGCGGCCTGCCCGCCAACGGAGCGATCGTCACGCGCGACCAAGCTGGCACTCCTGAGCAATACACCGTAGTGCGCGCGCCGGGCAAACTGATCCACGTGGAAAAAGTGGAGCTGCCGCTCGCCGATCTCGACAACGCCACCTTCGAGTGGTGGGATTGGAACTCGGGCAGCCAGTTCATGATCGTGTACGAACACGACGCGCAAAGCGGCATCGGCACCTTCAGCAAGATCGCCGAGTGGAATCAGCTGGATTCCAACTGGGATGACATCGATCCGGCGGAAGCGTTGACGATCAATCCGGGCGACTGGTTCGGCTTCTGGTCCCGCACGCTGGGCGGCAGCATCTCCTATTTGGGCGGCGCCACTTCCGTGACCATCCAGAAGCAGTCGTATGCAAGCGCTGACGACACGCTGTTCAATGGCGCCAATTCCATCACGCTCTACGGCCTCACCCAGTGTCTGAAGTCCGCCATGACCGCTTCGCAAGTGGAGATTGGCGACATCTGGCTCGCGGACGCCGCGCCCGAGACCCCTTGGGAGTTCACGTTCTCGGAAACCACGCGCGGTCTTACCCGCAACGGTGCTCGCGTGGGCTTGATGGCCGGGGAAGTTCCCACCAGTGGCCCGTTCTTGGGCGGCATGCGCTCGGGACCGTTGAGCACGACTTCGCCGGAGCAACTCGGCATCACGGAAGCGTGGCAAATGTGGAACTTGGACGAGTTCTACTTCTGGGAGACTGGCCACAACGATTGGAACCAGTTCGCGACCGTGCGTAACAGCACGAACGATTTCGTCCAATTCGACGCGCCGCTCGGCTTCCTCTACGAGCACGAGCAAGTGAACGATGCCAACGACTCGGCCGACTTCGCTGGCCAGACCTTCTGGCTCGAATACGGCGGCCCCGGACAATTCTGGGGAATCCCGCAAGGTGAGGTGGACGTGGACGGAGATCTGGTCACGGATCGCTGGTACCCGCAGTTCTCGCTACGCGACGGCACGGTGGTCGGCGCGAATGGTGAGTACGTCGTGCGCGCCATCGAGAGTGAGCTCTCGATGTTGCCCACCATCCATCCGGTTCCGCCGAGCCTGCTCCAAGCCTTGACGGCGGCGGCGCAGTTGGTGTTGCCGACTCTGGCCGGCTGGACCAATCCGGTGGACCACAACATCCCGACCAACCTCGGCGCGCCGAAAGTTGTCGGCGGCGTTCTGGTGAACTAATCCAGGCCGCGTATCAATCTGGGGCCGCGACGGAAATGCGGTCGCGGCCCTGCTTATTGACGGCGGGGCACCTAGTGGACCGAGGCGGGCACAGGCCCCGGATCCGGGACGGCGCGCACCACCAATCCTTCTGAGGACCGCAACTCAATTTCGTAGGCGCGGCCGGGCACCAACTTGACGAACGGAGCCTCGCCGTGCATGGCTCGCACTCCTGCCTGACGCGCGACTTCCGGATCCAGCGCATACTCCCAGAAGCGGCGCCAAAGATCCTGGTGGAACTCGGATGATCCCTGACTGCTGCCGGCGTAACCCTGCGGCCGTTGCCCCACGGTATCGATTGCGAAGCCTTCGGCAGGCTTCTGGTACTCACCGAAGATGCGACGGAAGAGCAAGAGACTGCTCCCACGCTCCAAGTCATTCCGCTCGACGAAGGAGTCGTCGAACTTCACCACCAGGGCGTCGAAGTACACCAGGTTGCCTTGCACGCTGAAGCTTTGGGCCGGGCCGAGACGCTCGCCGTTCTCTCCGACTTCGGCGAAGCGGAAAGCCGTGATTCCGCCGCCGGGAGAAGTGGGATCCGGAGTGTTCACCACCTGATCCACGCGAGCGACGCGCGTGCGTGCCCGCAGGTACTGCAACCGCAACTCGCGCTGCGCAACCTCCCCTTCCAGCCGCTGCACTTCTCCTTCGAGCGCGCCGATGCGGGCCTTGTCGGCAGGGTCCCCGCTCGGCACGAAGAGCCACCACGCGGCGCCCGCGCCCAGGGCGAGGTAGAGCAGCGGGACGGCGAGACCCTTCATGGCCGTTGACTCTAGCGCGAGAGCTGCACGAAAGGGAATGCCTACTTCGGCACCTTCCACTCGCCGCAGACTCGTTGGTATTCCTCCCAGACGCGCGAACCCCAACCCTTCTGCCAGGGATCCACCACCTCGTCGAATGCCTTCACGGTCTTCTTGTCGAGCCCCAAACTGGCTGCGGTGGTCTGCCACTCGGCCAAGCGTTCGGCGAGCTCCGGCGGATATCCGTCGTACAACCAACCGTCTGCGAGCGCGGCCAGGACTTCCACACAGCGCTCGGCTTCAGGCTTCTCCGGCTCGTACCAAGC
>CAZCXL010000283.1:0-3676 GCA_964502625.1 uncultured Planctomycetales bacterium
TGAAGCAAAATGGCCGACTGCGCTTCGCCGGAGTGAGTTTTCTGGTGGTCAGCGTGCTCTGGATCGGCTTTCTTGCGCACGCAGGCGTGCTGCGCGCGCGCACCCTGCCCCGCAACGCCGCATTCGATGAACTACGCCCATGGATGGAAGCGGTGCTTGTCGGCGGCCATTCCGTCGAAGGCGGAGCGCCGCAGCCCTTCGATGAAGTTGCCCAGCGGTTGTTGCGCCATGTCTCCGCCGCGGAAGCCGCAGGAATCTTCTCCGACGTGCGCAACTCCTGGGCCGGAGCCTGGGCGCATCTCGCGCTCGGAGATCGAGCGGCATTCGACGAAGGGATGAGCGCAGTCTTGCGCAGCCGCCCCGGTTTCGGAGAAGCCCTCATGCAGCGTGGCCTGATCCGCTACTGGGCTGGGGATCGCGAAGGTGCGCGAGAAGATTTCACCGCCATTGCCTGGCATGATCGCCGCAGGCTCGAAGCCGAATCCTTTCTCGCGGATCTCGCGCGCGAAGGTTCCTAATTGTTTCCGGGATCGCTCCCGGTTGCATAGCCCAGAGCATCGAGCACGCTGGCGTGCCCGAAATCGAGATTGCGCTGGATCTCCTGGTACAAGTCTAGTTTCAGCAACTCAGTGAGCAGCGACTTCAGCACCGGAGGGAGTCCCTCCGCCAATCGGTTGTTCGCCTCGTGAGGATCGTTGCTGAGCAGGAACAGTGCGTCTGCTTCGGCGGACCGTGAGCCGTTCCAACGGCCCAACGCCTTCCATCCGTCTTGGCGCCACGCGATGCGCGCTTGATCAGCGGCCACGTGAGAGCGGCCAACTCCGCCTGCTTCGCCGTGATGAAGCAATATTCCTTTCATCGCATCAGGAGGAACAATGCCTCCGAGGGCGAGCAGAGTCGGCGCCACGTCCTCGAGGGTTGCAATGCCGGTACCTTCACGGCCGGAAGGCACTCCGGACCCACTCAAGATCATCGGAACGCGCAGCGCTTCTTCGTAGAGAGTCGTGCCGTGCAGCACGGCAGCGTGTTCGCCGAAGTGTTCGCCGTGGTCGCTCGTAAGCAGGATCACGTAGGGACGGCCACTTTCCTCGAGCCTGCTCTGCACCCGGCTCAGCTGATCATCGAGGAACATGATGCGTTCCAAGTAGGTCAAGTGAAAGCGCTCAATCGCCTGCTGCGCTGCTTTGCGCACCGCAGGATCTGTGGAACTCAAATCACGTCCTGCACGATCGATCTGCTCCAGTCCGAACATCCCGTGCTTTTTGGTCGGGGCGTAGGCCGGGTCCACGGGAGGCAGGTTCGCCGTGAGCCGTCCGGCATACGGCGCCGGAGCTCCGTACGGTTGATGCGGATCGATGTAATGCAGGAAAAAGAAGAAGGGACGCTCTTGGGCGTAGGCCTGATCCAGAGCCGACAGTGCCTGGTTGGTGGTGACCGTGCCGCGGCCGAGACGACCAATGGAGCCGAGCGAACGCGGTGGCTTGCCTGCAGTCCAATACTGGGTATTGGTCATGAACCACGCGACGGCGCGCTTATCCAACAGAATCCCTAGCCAGGAATTCTGCGCATGCCACGCGAGCGGCTTACTCAACATGCTCATCCGGGGGACTGTGCTGTCGTCGTAGAGCTCATATCCTCGCTGGAATCCCATGGCGGCAGAAAGGAGATCATTCGAAATGACCCCGAGCGTGCGAAAGCCCGCGGAGCGGAACAGTTCAGAAACGAGAGGGGCGTGATCGGAACCGGGAAGCAGATCTCGATTCCAGCGCACGGCGGTTCCCATGGCATCCCTTCCCTGCAACATTCCCGTGTGTCCGGGAACGGTTTGGTTGCTGGAGGAAAGCGCGTACGACCACCAGGTACCGTGCTCGCGCAGCGCGTCGAACCAAGGAATTGCGTAACCTTCGGGGCGCGCTCCCACGATCGCGTCCGCGCGCAAAGTGTCCACCGAGATGAGAATGAGGTCCGGCGCGCCGGCTGGCGCCGCTTGTGGAAACTCACCCGGCACTGGGAGTTGGCTGTTCCGGTGAGCATCGGCCTGCATGAATTTCTCCAGCCAGAGTGCGTAATGCACGCCGCATCCGACGGCCAAAATGGGCGTCAGGCCCACGATGATGGCTAGCCAGCGCACAGGCAGTGCACGCCAGGAAGCGCGCGCCGCGCAGAAGATCACGGCGGCGGCTGCAAGCACGCCGAGTGCGTAGGAGAGAGGCAGCGGCGCGAATCCAAAAGATGCCACGAGCGGAACCACGCCGAGCGCCAAGCCGGACCAAGCCCACAGAGCCACAGATCCCAGTCGCGCCCGCAACTTCGGCACCGCACTGAGCGGCAGCAGCACCACACTGAGGCCTCCGGCGAGCAGCCAGTTGCCCAGTGCCATGGGCATCAGGAGCTCCCACCACGGATAACTACTGAGGAAAGATGCGCCGACGGCCGCCAGGCTCGCTCCGGCAAGAAGCGCGATCAACCGTGGGAACCAGAAGCGCAGCATGGCCAGCAATCCACCAGGATAGAATCGGCGGAAATGGCCGGCAAGCCGAAGCTCCACTTCCGCAAGGACTATCGCAAGCCTGATTTTCACGTTGATCGTGTCGCACTCGATTTCGATCTTCGCGAGGACGGCTGTGTGGTTCGCTCCCGTCTGGAGGTACGCCGCGCGGAAGCCGCGCCGCCTTCGGCTCCCTTGTGCCTGGACGGTGAGGAATTGGAGCTACTGAGCCTGCTGGTGGATGGCAGCCCCTTGCCATCCGAACGCATCGTGCACACTGCCGAGGGCGGCTTGGAACTCGATCTCGCGCTCGCGCGGACGGCCGTGGTCGAGACGGAAGTCCGCATCCTGCCCCACAAGAACACCGCGCTCTCGGGACTTTATCGCTCGGGAGGAACTTACTGCACGCAGTGCGAGGCAGAGGGATTTCGGAGGATCACCTTCTATCCTGATCGTCCGGACGTGATGTCACGCTTTTTAGTGCGCGTGGAAGCGGACAGAGATTCTTGCCCGGTACTGCTTTCCAACGGCAATCAAGTGGAGCACGGAGAATTGGCGAACGGTCGCCACTTCGCGCGTTTCGAGGATCCGTTCCCGAAACCCGCTTACCTCTTTGCGCTCGTGGCCGGAGAGCTGAAGGATTTGAGCAAGACTTTCATCACGAAATCGGGCCGCAAGGTAGATCTTCATCTCTGGAGTGCGCCTGCGGACCAGCCGCGCTTGGGCTGGGCCATGCAATGCCTCGAGCGCGCGATGCGTTGGGATGAAGAGGTCTTCGGCCTCGAGTACGACTTAGACGTGTTCCACGTGGTAGCCACTCGCGATTTCAACATGGGGGCCATGGAGAACAAAGGGTTGAACGTGTTCAACGCCTCGTACCTCCTGGCTTCGCCGGAAACCGCCACCGACGAAGATCATGAAATGGTGGAAGGGGTCATCGGCCACGAATACTTTCACAATTGGACCGGGAACCGAGTCACTTGTCGCGACTGGTTCCAACTGACGCTGAAAGAAGGGCTCACGATCTACCGCGACCAGCGCTTCTCCTCCGAAATGCGTTCTGCCGCGGTGAAGCGCATCGAAGACGTCCGCTTGCTCCGCGCCCGCCAATTTCCGGAGGACTCGGGGCCGCTCGCACATCCGATTCGTCCCGAGGTCTATGAGGCCATAGATAATTTCTACACCTCC
>CAZCXL010000284.1:0-3655 GCA_964502625.1 uncultured Planctomycetales bacterium
CGCGATCTCGAGCGCCCACAATCTGCTCGCGGCGCTGGTGGACAACCACCTGCATTTCGGCAACGAACTGGGGCTCGATCCACGCCGGGTCAGTTGGAAGCGCGTGATGGACATGAACGATCGCGCCTTGCGCCAGATCGTGCTCGGGCTCGGCGGAGTGTCCCAAGGCGTGCCGCGCGAGAGTGGATTCGACATCACCGCGGCCAGCGAAGTGATGGCGATGCTCTGCCTCGCCGAAAATGCCGACGACCTCCGCGCGCGCCTGACCCGCACCCTGGTCGGCACGCGCGCCGATGGCACTGCGGTCACCGCCGGAGAGATCGGCGGCGTTGGCGCGATGCTCGCCCTGTTGCGTGACGCGCTCATGCCCAATTTGGTGCAGAGTGCCGAAGGCGTTCCGGCCTTCTTGCACGGCGGCCCTTTTGCGAACATTGCGCACGGCTGCAATTCGGTGCTGGCCACGCGGATGGCGCTGCATCACGCGGACTATGCCGTCACGGAAGCGGGCTTCGGCTCCGAATTGGGAGCGGAGAAATTCTTTCACATCAAGTGCCGAGCTTCAGGGCTCGATCCGGCGGCAGTAGTAGTGGTGGCGACGATTCGCGCCCTCAAGATGCACGGGCGCGCCCGCAAGGAAGCGCTCGCTCAGGCGGATCCCGAAGCCGTCCGGGCCGGAATTCCCAATTTGGAAGCCCACCTCGCGAACGTCGCGACCTTCGGCAAACCCGCAGTGGTGGCGCTCAATCGGTTCGCAGGCGACACGGAAGCGGAGATCCACGTGGTTCGAGATGCATGCGCGCGCGCCGGGGTGCGTTTCGCCCTCGCGGAGCACTTTGCGCGCGGCGGTGAAGGCGCGGCCGCGCTTGCAGAAGAAGTGGTCGCAGCCTGCGCAGAAGGCGCGAACCGCCCGTGGCGTCCGGTTTATGAGCTGGAGGATTCACCTCAAGACAAGATCCGCAAGATCGCGCGCGCCCTCTACGGCGCCGACGACGTGGAGTTCGATGGCCGCGCACGCCGTGACCTGGAGCGCGCCGCAGCCTTGGGATTCGATCGGTTGCCAGTCTGCATCGCCAAGCCGCCTTCCACGCTCTCGGGCCGCCCGCTGGATCTTGGCCGGCCGCGAGGTTTCACCCTGACGGTGCGCGAAGTCGAGATTGCCTCGGGCGCGGGTTTCTTGGTGGCGCTCACCGGAGAATTGTTCCGCATGCCTGGTCTGCCGCGCAGACCCCAGGCCTTGGGAATGGATCTTGGCGCAGACGGGAGCATCACCGGACTTGCATGAGCACCTCCAGCCAGAGCCCGCAAGACCCCATCGCGCTCGCGGCCGAGATCGCCGCGGCTCTGCCGCAGCGCATGCGCGATCTCACCCCTTCGCGCGTGGCGGACGCAAGCGTGCTGCGCGCGCTCTTGGCCGCGCAGTGGGACTTCCAGCAGCCGCAGGATGCGACGCAAGTCGTGCGGCGGATCGCCGCCTTCCTGGAGCACTGGAGCACGCACGTAGTTCATCCGCGCTATTACGGATTCTTCAATCCCAGCGTGCTCCCCGCCGCAGTTGCCGGAGATCTCCTCGCCGCCGCGTACAACCCGCAACTTGCCGCGTGGACGCACGCGCCGGCTGCCAATGAGATCGAGCGTCACGTGTTGCGAGCACTCGGCGCCGCGACCGGCTTCGGAGCGCCGGACGACTTCATCGCGCACTTCACCAGCGGCGGCGCCGAAGCCAATCACTCCGCTCTGCTCGTGGCGCTCACCCACGGATTTCCCGGCTTCGACCGCGACGGACTCAGCGCCTGCACGCGCAAGCCCGTGTTCTACGTTTCCGCAGGCGCACACGACTCCTTTCCGAAGGCCGCGCACGCCGTCGGGCTCGGCCGCGCTGCATGCCGCAAGATTCCTGCAGACACCGCGTTGCGCATGGATCTCACTGCGCTCGCGACACAAGTGAGTCTCGATCGCGCGGCCGGACTGGCACCCTTCTTCGTCGCAGCTACCGCAGGCACGACCGCCTGCGGCGCCATCGACGCTCTCGCCGAGGCTGCGGAGTTCTGCGCAAGAGAGCGCCTTTGGTTGCACGTGGATGGAGCCTGGGGCGCAGCCTGGGCGATGGTGCCCGAGATGCGCGCGCATTTCCGCGGGATCGAGCGCGCCGATTCTCTGACCCTCGACGCACATAAGGCCTTGCAGGTGCCCATGGGCGCCGGAATGTTTTTCTGCCGGCATCCCGAATCGGTGCGCCGCACTTTCCGCACCGCCACCGATTACATGCCCAGCAGTGCCACGGCCGCCGACGATCCCTACTCAAGCACCATGCAGTGGTCGCGCCGCGCCATCGGACTCAAGGTCTTTGCGGCGCTCGCAAGCAGCGGCATGTCGGGGGTGATCGCCATGCTGCGCAACATGGCGCTGCGCGGCGACGTCCTCCGCCAACTCCTCTGCCGCCAGGGTTGGGAGATCGTGGCTCCCAGCCCTCTGCCCTTGATCTGCTTCACGCGACCGGAGCTGGGCTTCCAGGAATCCGCAGTGCGCGCCGCCGCAAACGCGGTGAACGACAGCGGAGCCGCGTGGATCGCGCCCGTGCGCGCGCCGGACGGACGCTGGGTGCTGCGCGCGTGCATCACCTCGCACCTGACCGAAGACTTCGACCTCGAAGTCTTGGCGCGCGCCCTGGCCCGCTCGTTGCCTCCGCACTAGACTCGCCGCTTCTCATGGCAACCCGGCGCGCGCGAGCAGATTCCGTGACGCTGCTCGACGGCCTTAATCCGGAGCAGCGGCGCGCGGTGGAGATCCGCGACGGCCCGCTGCTCGTGCTCGCAGGCGCGGGAACCGGGAAAACGCGGGTGATCACCGCGCGCACGGCCTGGCTGCTGGCAAATGGCGCCTTGCCGTCGCAAATCTTCGCGGTGACATTCACCAACAAGGCCGCGCGTGAGATGCGCGAGCGCATTGTGGCTGCAGTCGGTCCCGCAGCGCGGGAAGTCACGATCGGCACCTTTCACGCCTTCTGCGCGCGGCTCCTGCGCGAGCACGCCCAACGCGCTGGACTCTCGAAATCCTTCCCGATCTGCGATTCCGCAGATCAAATCAACGCCGTGCGCGCCGCGCTGCGCACGGTGCACGTCCCGGAAACGGCCTTGCATCCGCGCGCCGCCCTCGCGCGGATCTCCTTGTGGAAGAGCAAACTGGTCTCCGCCAAGGATGCGGGGCATGAGTCCGGTGACGAGCGCGATGCGCTGGCGGCTGCGGCCTACCGCGCCTACGAGGCCGAGCTCAGCCGCAGGCGGATGCTTGACTTTGATGATCTTCTGCTGCGCGCGCTCCGTTTGCTCCGCGAACACGAAGACGTGCGGGCCGGGCTCGAAGAACGCTATCACTGGCTCATGGTGGACGAATATCAGGACACCAACCAACCGCAGTACGAGATCGTGCGGGCCATGGCCGGAAAGCGCCGCAATCTGATGGTGGTGGGCGATGCCGATCAATCCATTTATGCGTGGCGCGGCGCCGATCACCGGCGCATTCTCGGATTTGAGAAGGATTTCCCTGGCTCGGCAGTGGTGCGCCTTGAGACCAACTATCGCAGCAGCCCGGAGATCTTGGACGCGGCCAATCAAGTGATTCGCAATAACGCGGCACGCCACGTCAAATCACTGCGGGC
>CAZCXL010000285.1:0-3653 GCA_964502625.1 uncultured Planctomycetales bacterium
TGGGGATGGAGATGGAGCCACGTTCGGCGAGGTCTGGAACGTCAAACGCCCGAACGGTTTGGAACACTACACGGTGTGGGCGCTCGGCTACGGACTGCAAGCATTGGCGGAGCACTTGCTCGCGCACCCCGATGACTCCCGGACCGCGGTCATTCGCGAGGTTTGCGGAAAACTCGTGGGGAAAATGGGCCTTTATCAAGCGCTCGACGGCGGCTGGGGATATCTCTCCCTAGACGAGGTTCCCACCTTCCAGCCTTCCTTCACCTCGATGTCCTTCACCTCCGCGACCTTGCTGGTGGGACTGGCGCGCGCGCGCGCTGCGGGGATCGAGGTACCGGACAGCATGGTCACGCGGGGAGTGGAGTCGATCGCGCGCTGCGAGACGCCCGAGCACGCTTTCACCTACGGGGAGCTTTGGCGCCGCATGCCAGGAATGGGGGTCAATCGCGTGAAGGGCGCGGCCTGTCGCGGACCTTCGTGCTACGAAGCCATGGCGCTCTTCTCTCGTGCTCCCCGTCACGACGACGCCTCCATCGCTTGGCGTGCCGCGCTGGCAGCGCTGCTCGAAGATCACGCCCGATTCCAAGTCGCCGGATTGCGCCGACCGATCCCGCACGAATCTCATTATCAGATCAGCGGCTATTTCTATCTTTACGGCCACTACTACGCGGGATTGCTGCTGCAGCGGCTACCCAAAGCAGATCAAGAGCGATTTGCAACCAAACTCGAGCGCGCCGTGATGGTTTGCCGTCAGCCGGACGGATCTTTCTGGGACTATCCGCTCTACTCCTATCATTCCGCCTACGGCACGGCTTTCGCGGTGCTCACGCTCGCCAGTCTGCCCACTCCTCGCGGTCAATGAGCGTTACTCGACCAACTTGCGAGCGCGCGCAGGAGTAGCGCTCGCCGCAATGGTTGCGGGAGCGGCCTTGGGGCGAAAGGCAATCAGCGACCCAAAGACCAGCCCCGCGCCGGCGAGTTGAATCCAGCCGGGCAGCCCATCACCCATGACGCTGCCAAGCGCCATCGCGAAAATCACGCCCACGTAGCCGATCTGCGTTGCGCGCGCGGCGCTGAGGTGGCGCAAAGCGTAGGTCAGACAAACTTGACCGCCTTGAGTGGCGACTCCGAGCACAAGCAGCCATATCCAATCCCACCCCTGGGGCATCACGAACCCCCCCCCTCCGGGCACAAAGGCCAGCACGGCCGCGAGCGGCACGCTGATCAGCGGAAAGCACAGCACGATCATCATGGGATGCTCGCCTTCGCGATTCATCAAGCGCACGGTCGTGTAGGCGCTCGCCGAAAGCACCGAGCAAGCGAGGCCGAATGCGACGCCATCCCAGGTGACGTCGGGACTCAAGCCGCCAATCAGGGCCACCCCGGCCAGACCAACCAGAATGGAGGCGACGTGGCGACCGGTGAAGACTTCGCCCAAGAAAAAGAGTCCGACCAACCCAGCCCAGAGCGGCGCGGTGTTGTAGACCGTGACCGCCGTGCCCAGCGGAATGCGGGCGATGCTCTCGAAATAGCAAAACAACGCGAGAAAACCGAGCACGCCGCGCAGCACCATGCGCCACGGCCGCTTCGGCAGCGCTGCGGCGCCGACGCCGCGCAGCGCCCACAGCGTCAGCAGCACGCTGATCACGCTGCGCGCGAAAATCTTCTCCATGGTGGGAATGGAGGGCGTCATCTTGGCGGCGCCGGCCATCACCGTGAAAGAAGCAGCGGCCGCAATCATCCACCCGGTGCCGGGGGACGTCCGCGTCAAGGCTCGATCCCGCAACCTTCGCCCTCGGGCGACCACCAGCCGTGCGACATCACCTCGGAGGTCCAGAAGCGGAAAGGTCCGCCTTCGCGGGTGATCAGAATCGCGCCGCCGATGCCGCCGAAGCGATCTCTGACTCGCTCCAGCATGGTGCGTAAGGATTCTTCCGGCTCGCGCCCGTAGCGCACCTTGTCGGCGAGCCGCGCGGCAAACACGGCGCGCAAGAATGCTTCACCATCTCCGGTGGCGCTGACGGCCGCGCGTTCGGCCGCATAGGTGCCGGCGCCGACCACCGGCGAGTCGCCGACGCGCCCGGGTAGCTTGCCCATGGTGCCGCCGGTGCTGGTGCCCGCGGCAAGGTGGCCTTGTGCGTCGCGCGCCACGGCGCCCACGGTGCCGCCGGCGAAGTTGGGCTTGCCGGTCCCGTCCACCACTTCGCGCCAACGTGCGCGCACGTATTCGGTGATCATCGAATCCTCAGGCACTTGGCGGAAACCGTGGCGCTCCGCCCAGCGGGTGGCCTCCGGTCCAGCCAACAGCACTTCCGGCTCGTAGAGCATGGCGCGCGCAATCCGGATCGGATTCTTGAAGGAGGCCAGCGCGGCCAGGCCCGCGGCTTCACGCGTGGCGCCGTCCATGAGCGAGACGTCCAGAGAAACGCGCCCTTCGCGCGTGATCGCGCAGCCGGTGCCGGCGTTGTAGATCGGATCGTTCTCAAGAACTTCGATCGCGGCGACGACCGCATCCACCGCGTTCCCGCCCGCAGCGAGGATGCGGCCGCCTGCGCGCGCCGCCTCTTGGCAACCTTGCGCGTGTCGCGCGCGCCGATCCGGCGGCACGTCGCCAGCACCACCGTGCACCAAGACGAGGGGTTGGCTCATGCGAGCCGCAGATTGTACGCGGACAAGGAACTCGGATTCACGGCAGCGGCGCGGGAGGGGGCGGCTTGGACGGCGCGAGCCTATCCTTGTGGCGGCATTTGCCAAGCGCCGCCGTGGCCCACCGTCCCACCGATTTCCTCATCGTTCCGACCATTCGGATCCACAAGGGCGAAGGGCTGGCCGAGGCCTTGCGCTGCCTGCGTGAGTTCGACCCGCGCGTCTTTCTGATCTTCGGCGGCGACGCTGAAGACGTGGCGTGGATGCACGAAACCCTGGAGGAGCAGGCGGGACATCCCATCCTCTTCTGCGCCGACCTCGAGCGCGGCGCGGGCCAACAGTTCGAAGGCCTGACTCCGCTCCCCGATGCGTGGGCGCTCGGGCAACTGGGACCGGAGGCCGCCTATGCGGCTGGCCACCGCACTGCCGCCGAAGCTGCGGAAGCGCATGTGCGCTGGATTTTCGCGCCGGTGCTCGACCTCCACTCCCTCGTGGCCGACGCCTGCAACTCGCCGATCATCGCCAACCGGGCCTTTGGTCAGGAGCCGGCACGTGTGATTGAATGCGCGGGCGCGTTCACGCAGGGCATCTTGGACGCTGGCGGCATTCCTTGCGGAAAGCACTTCCCCGGACACGGGGCCTGTCCGCAGGACAGCAACATCGAGACTGCGCTTTCGCTCGAAGACGATGCCGAGCAGCACCTGGAGCCGTTCCGCACGCTGCTGCCGAAACTGCCGAGCATCATGGTGGGCCACATCGAGTGGCCGGCGCTGGATCCGGAGGGCCGACCGGCAACGCGCAGCAAGCCGATCATCGACATCCTGCGCAAGCAGTGGGGCTACAAGGGCGTGATCGTCACGGATTCCCTGCGCATGGCGGGCTTCGGCGAAGGGCCGAACGAAGAATTCGCGATCGAAGCCTTGCACGCCGGTTGCGATCTGCTGCTGGATCCGGAAGATCCGGTCGCGCTCGCTCTCGCGATGCGTTTCGCGCATCAGCGCGGCGAT
>CAZCXL010000286.1:0-3620 GCA_964502625.1 uncultured Planctomycetales bacterium
CAAGGGCAGCGCAAGCAGTTCCTCACTCTCGAAGATCCCGATAGCCAGGAAAGCCGCGATCGCGGAGATCGGAGGATCGCGTCCTAGCAGATGAAATGTATACTCAAGGAACAGCAGCAGAATCTGCAATCCCGGAAGCAGCACACCGAGCAGCACCATGCGCTTCAGGATCCGGAGATCGCGTCCGCCGCTCACGCGTCCACCACCGCTTGGATCACTTTGCCGTGGACATCGGTGAGGCGCATGTCGCGGCTGTCGAAGCGGAAGACCTGTTCGCGGTGGTTGACGCCCATGAGGTGCAGCATGGTTGCGTGGAGGTCGTAAATCTCGCACGGATGCTCCACGGCGTAGTAGCCGTACTCGTCGGTGCTCCCGTGTACGGTGCCGCCCTTCACCCCCGCTCCGGCCAGCCAGACACTGAAGCCGTGCGGGTTGTGGTCGCGTCCGTCACGGCCTTGCGCCATGGGCGTGCGTCCGAACTCGGTACCGAACACCACGAGAGTGTCTTCGAACAAGCCGCGAGTCTTGAGATCCGCGAGCAGCGCGCCGATTGGCTGGTCCACCGCGCGCGCGTTGTCTTCGTGGCCCTGCTTCAGGTTGGAGTGTTGATCCCAGCGGTCGTGTCCGGTATTGGGCGGGGTCAGTTCCACGAAACGCACGCCGCGCTCGATCAGGCGTCGCGCCAGCAAGCATTGAGTTCCGTAGGTGCGCGTGTGCGCATACTCACTTTCCAAGCCATAGGCCCGCTTGGTCTCTGCGCTCTCGCCGTCAAGATTCATCACGCGCGGAACCGAGGCTTGCATGCGGAAGGCGGTCTCGGCATTGGCGATCGCGGCTTCGACCTCAGCGCTGCCGCCACGCCGCGCGAGCGCTGCGTGGTCGATCTCCTGCACCAGATCGAGTTTGTGGCGCTGCCGCTCAGCGCTCTCGCGGCGCTGCAGATTGGCGACCGCTTGCGGACCGGGTTTGAAAATGGAGCCTTGGAACTCGGCGGGCAAGAAACCGCTGCCGAAGTTGTCCAAGCCGCCCGCAGGGATCAAGCCGCCGTTGAGCACGATGAACCCAGGCAAGTCCGCGCTCTCGGTGCCGAGTCCATAGGAAACCCAAGAACCCATGCTCGGGCGCCCCTGCTGCCCGTTGCCGGTGTGCAGAAAATAGTTCGCGCTGGTGTGCTCGGAGAAATTGGAGACCATCGAGCGGATCACCGCGAGATCATCCGCATGGCGCGCGATGTTTGGAAAGAGATCACTGACCCAAAGTCCGCTCGCGCCGTACTGACGAAACTCCCAAGGACTCTTCAGCACCGCGCCGACGTCGGCGAATTGCGTCTTGGGAATCGCCATGCCGATCGGTTTGCCGTCTTCCGCGGCGAGTCGCGGTTTCGGATCAAAACTGTCCATCTGCGAGACACCGCCATCCATGTAAAGGAAGATCACACGCTTCGCGATGCGACGCGGAAAGGGCGCACCGCCGTCGCCCAAGCGCGCGAGCGCCGCGGGCTCTTGCGCAAAGCCGCGTCCGGCGCGCGCGCCGAACAGCGCGGTGAAGGCAACCGCGCCGAAACCCGTGGCCAGGTTCTGCAGGGCCTCGCGGCGCGTCAGCGGAGGAAGCCGCCTAGAAGACAAATTGGAACTCCTTCGCTTGCAGCAGAGCGTGCAGCAGAGAGGACAACTCGCCGCCGTCATCGAGAAACTCTTCACAGAGGGCGATTTCTCCCGGATCGGGGGCTCGGGCGAAGGCTTGCTTCCAAGCACGATCCAAGCGCTCGCGGGGCGAGCGCGGTTCGAAATAGAGCCGTGTTGCCCAAGCTTCAGACAACTCATCCAACAACGGATCGTTCATCAGCGCGAGCGCCTGCGCAGGCACGTTCGAGACGCTCCGCTTGCCGATCGTGGTGAAAGGAGTCGGAAAATCGAAGGCCAACAACAGCGGATCGAGAAAATTGCGGCGCAGCTCGACGTAGAGCGAGCGTCGGCCGGAGCCGTCCATGGGTCCGCTGAGCGCGGGCCTGCCGCGCCCTTCCATGAAATCCGTGAGAAACACGGGCACCGACGGTCCGCTCATGGCGAGATCCAAACGACCGCTGGCGGCGAGCACGGCGTCGCGCAGATCTTCAGACTCGAGGCGGCGCACGGGATACCGATGCCACAACAGATTGAGCGGATCCTGCTCCGCGCTGACGGCGAGCGGAGTGCTCGAGGCACGAAAAGTGCGGGAGAGCACCAATTCACGCAGCAGCGGCTTGGTGTGCCAGTGATGCACTCGCACCAAGCGGTCAGCGAGCCAATCCAAGAGCTCCGGGTGCGTGGGAGGTCGCCCGAGCAAGCCGACGTTGTCAGGATCGGGCGCGAGTCCACGGCCAAAAAGCTGCAGCCACAACCGGTTTGCCCACACTCGCGCCGTGAGTGGATTGTCCGGCGCGGTGACCGCGTGCGCGAGAGCGAGGCGTCCGCTGGTGCCTGCCGACGCAGGCTGGCGAGCCACTCCGGCTCCGGCCGCGCGGATCAATTCGGGTGCTGCGCGCGCGGCGCTCGCGCCACGGTTCGCGGGATCTCCCCGGAGATAAATCGCTTCATCGACGCCGTTGCCCTCGAGCGCTGCCGGCGCCATGCGTGAAACCAGAATGCGGAGATCCAGAGTCGCCTTGCGCCGCGCGTAGAACTCCGCCACTGCGGGGTCCGCCGGCTCACTCAAAGGCCCGAGCAAATCCTCATGCGCAGCGGACCATGCCAAGGGAAATGCTTCCCAACTCTCTGCGCGGGCAAGATCAGGGGACTCCGTGCATTCAATCACCATCGCCAGCGCGAAGTCTGGCGCGAGCTCGGGATGTTCTCCGCCTCCTTCGCGCGGAGTGAACTCCAGGTGCATGGGCATGCCGGCGTACTCGCTGAGATCGTGGCGGATCCAGCGCCAACCCTCGCTCGCGTCCACGTCCTGGATCGTGCGTCCGTGGAGCGGCCCAGTCACCATGCGATGACCTGCCACGCTCGCGAACACCTTGCCCCTTCCCGAAACCAGGTACCACAGCACTCCCGAATCCAGGGTGTGACGCCGACTGCGCAGGGTGCGTCCTGCGGGCATCCAGTTGAGACTGGTGCCTTCGCGCTCGGCTTGCGGCGCCGGACGCAGGCCGCCGAAGAGTGGGTCCGCAACGACGCAACCCAAATCCACGAAGCGCAAGATCGGATGCTCCGGGCTCGCGCCGAACAAGACGTCGCCGGAACTGCGAGCCATCCAGACGGAACCGTCCTGAAGCAACGGCGTAACCTGCGCAACCGTCCAATCTTCCAGCACACGGGTTGAAGCTGGCAAGGCCACGCCCACCACCGGAGGCGGCCGCTCCGGATGCAGGCCCCAGGCGCGCAGGCGCGAGGCATCGGGACCCTCGGCGCGTACGGACCGATCCGCGATCCCCGCCCAGGAAGCGCGGAACACAAAATGATCCACGCCGATGGATCCCCAACTTCCGCCGATCGTGTCCACCACTTGCAAGCGCGCCGTGCGGCCATGCCACGGCCGCAGATCCCAGACGCGCTCCTCGAACTGATTGCTGTTGCGCCCGGTTTAAGAGAGCACGACCTCGCCATCCACTTAAAGAATAACGCAGGCGCGTCCCGGCT
>CAZCXL010000287.1:0-3612 GCA_964502625.1 uncultured Planctomycetales bacterium
TGGGTGCCCGAGGCCGGATTGCTGGTTTGGGGCAGGATGCACTCAGCGCCACAGGACAGGTCCAGGGCGATGTTCCAGCAGCCGCTGTCCGGGAGGTTGACCGTGTAGAGGCAGTCAGCGAAGGACGGGGTGGCCGGGATCCACGCGGACGGGCCGGTGAAACCGACGGTGTCCGTGTAGATGGCGACGTCGGCGTCGAAGTAGCCGAGAGCCTCGGTGTTGCAGTACTCCCAGGTGATTCCGTTCAGTTCGTCTTCGCCACGGACACCACGGTCAGCGAGAGCCGCTTCGTCAAGCCATTCTTGGCCGTTGAAGGGGCCACCGATGTAGCCGTAGTAGTACGCTGCGCAACCGAGGTTGCTCGCGAGGACGTCCGGGCCGGAGGCACGGTTGTTACCAGTCGACTTCGTGAAGCCGGTCTGGAAGTTGTAGGTGCCGTGTTGAAGATTGCTGATCTTCTGAACCGGCAGTTGCTGTTGCGCAGACGCGCCGGCGACAAGGCCAGCGACCGCTGCGAGGGTGATGAAGCTGCGAATCATGATTTTTTTCTGAGTCCTAGGGTTCTAGGGGGAAGTTAACCCCCTGTAAGGGGGCAACCGGGCGGATCCAGGGGATCAAGTTCCGCTTCGGCCGCCTTATTTCTACCCCATGGATGCAGTTCTGTCCATGAATGGTCCACGATTTTTCACCAACGATTGGCGGATTCGCAGGATGTCGGAAAGTGTTTTCCCCCAACAATCCGCAAAAACAATGTCAAAATATTGTTAATAGCGAGGAAGCGTGGGGTCCACCTCGTCTGTCCAGGCTTCGAGCCCCCCGGAAAGATTCCAACAATTCTTGACCCCGGCCTGCTCGAGAAGGCCGCAGACACGGGCGCTGCGGATTCCATGGTGGCAGCACACTACCAGCGGCACCTCCCCCGGCTGCTCCACGAGTTCCTCGAACCAAAGGCCCAGGGAAGAGAGGGGCTTCCACTCCGCGCCGGTCAAGCGGACCAAGTTCCATTCGTGCCGCTCCCGAACGTCGATCAGCCGGTGCGGTCGCCCGGCTTCGATCCACGCTGCAAGTTCCTGGGCGCGGAGGCTGTTCATGCGGTGGCGCTGCGGGCGCGTCTCGAGAAGAGACGGAAGAAGAGGTCGTGGAGATCTTGCTGGGCGAGGAGCAAGGCGGGGATCAAGAGCAAGGTGATGATCGTGGCGAAGCCGACGCCGAAGGCGACCGAGACGGCCATGGGAATCAAGAACTGGGCTTGCAGGCTGCGCTCGAGGACCAGCGGAGCCAGGCCCGCCACCGTGGTCAGGGTGGTCAAGAGCACCGCAAGCAGCCGCCTGGGACCGGCAGCCCGGGCGGCTTCTGTGAGCGAAGCCCCTTCCGCGCGCGCGCGGTTGACGAAATCCATCATCACCAGGGAGTCGTTGACCACCACTCCGGAGAGGGCGATCACTCCGATCAAGGAGAACATGGTGAGATCGAGGCCGAGCACGACGTGCCCGATCACCGCGCCGATGAGCCCGAAGGGGATGGCGCTCATGATCACGAGCGGCTGCAGATAGGAGCGGAGCGGAATGGCCAGCAGGATGTAGATGGCGAGGAGCGCCATGAGTGCGATCCGCGCCATCGAGCCGAGGAACTCCGCTTGCTCACGCTGGGAGCCTTCCAGCCGCCACTCCAGCCCGGGATTGCGCATCATGAGGCCGGGCAAGAAGTCCTTCATGGCTTGAGCGACGACTAGGTCCGGCGTGGTGATCGATTTGTCCACCGTGGCGAGCACGCTGACCACGCGATGCCGTCCTTCACGCTCAATCACCGCCGCGCCCGGCTGCGCCTCCACGTGGACGGCAGTGGTGAAGGGAATGCTGCGGCCATCGGGACCGCGCAACTCCAAATGGGCGAGCGTGGCGCGCTGATCGCGCGCGGCTTCCGGCAGCGAAACGCGGACCTTGAGCAGATCCCGGCCGCGCTGGAATTCTTGAGCTTCCAGGCCATGAAAGGCTTGGCGCGCTTGTAGCGCGAGATCGGCTAGCGTGAAGCCGAGGGCTTCACCTTCGGGAGTGAGGCTCAATCGCAGTTCCGGCTTGCCGGGCCGGTGGGTGGAACGCGCCGCGCCGACTCCAGGCAATGGGGAAAGATAAGCGCGAAGTTCCGCGGCGGCGGTCACCAGGGTTGCGTCATCCGCTCCGCTGAGTTGGATGTTGACGTCGCCGTCGCTCGCCATCATGTCATCCACGACGGTGATCTCCTGGGCGCCCAGAATGGGGCCGACGGCCGCTTCGAGGCGCCGGGCAATCTCCGAAGCCGGCACGGAGCGTTGTTCCGCAGACACCAATTCCACCCAGACTTCACCGAGGTGAGCGCCGGATTCGCCGGGGCCGAGCGCGGCGGAGCCACCCATGCTGCGCATCAGTTCGCGCACGGGCTGGCTGCCGAGCGAAGTGCGCACGCGCAGAATGGCCGGGCCGCCGAAGTCGTCGTGCAGTTCCTCGCGGAGCGCCAGCGCTGCGTTCTCGTAACTCTCGAGGGCTTCGCGGGTGCGGTCGGGCGGCGTGCCGAGCGGCATGGTGATCTCGGCCATGACCCAATCGGACTCGACTTGGGGAAAGAAATTGAAGCGCACTCGGCCCGATCCCACCCAACCCAGCGTCACCAGGAAGAGTGAGAGGCCAACCGCGATGGTCAGCCAGCGCGCAGCCAAGGCACGATGCAGGATGGGCACGTAAATTTTGGCGCTGAAACGATCGAGCCCACCGTTCACTGCGTCTTGCAGCCGCGCCCAGATGCCGCGCCGCTGCCCTTCTTCGGGAAGATTGCGCAAGTGCGAAGGCAGCACCAGCAAAGATTCGAAGAGCGAGAACAAAAGCGCGGCGATCACGATCAGCGGCACGTTGCGCGCGTACTGACCCATGGTGCCTGGCAGTGCAGTCATCGGCGCGAAGGCCGCCATGGTGGTGAGCACCGCGAACACCACCGGCACGGCCACTTCCTGCGTGCCGCGAATGGCCGCTTCGAGAGGCGGCGTGCCCGCTTTGCGGAGCCGATGGATGTTTTCGGCCACCACGATCGCGTCGTCCACCACGATGCCGATCACCAGCACCAACGCAAAGAGGGAAATCAGATTGATCGAGACGTCGAGGAAGGGCAGCAGCGCGATGGCGCCGAGCAGTGCGACGGGAATGCCCGCCGTGACCCAGAAGGCCAGCCGGAGGCGCAAAAACAGGGAAAGACTGACGAGCACCAGCACCAGGCCGACGCGTCCGTTGCGCAGCATGAGATCCAGGCGGTCGCGCAGAATGCGCGTGTCATCGCCCACCACGGTGGCCGCGATCCCTTCGGGCAGACGACCGCGCGCCAGGGCCAGTCCGCGCTCCACGTCGTCCTTCATCCTGAGGGCGTCTTGGCCGGCCGTGCGGAACACGTCCAAGATCACCGCGCGTTGTCCGTCGAGCCGGCTTTCCTGATCGGGCTGCGACCAGGCTTCACGCACCTGCGCCACGTCGCCGATGAGCAGCCGCGTGCCGTCGGCGTGGATGCGCAGCGGGAGGGCGGCGAATTCTTCCGCCGTGTAAGCCTGACCCTTGGCGCGCAGCAACAGATGGCCTTCCTCAGCGCGCACGC
>CAZCXL010000288.1:0-3597 GCA_964502625.1 uncultured Planctomycetales bacterium
CCTCATCAACGACCTACTCGACTTCTCGAAGATCGAGGCCGGCAAGATGACGATGGAGAGCATCCAGTTTCCCCTAGAGCCGCTGCTGCACGACATTCAGACCATGCACGCGGTGAACGCGTCCACTCGGAACGTCGCAGTGCTGCTGAAGATCGATCCCGGTGTGCCGCCCGCGATCACGAGCGATCCAACTCGGCTCCGGCAGGTGCTGAACAACCTGGTCGGGAACGCAGTCAAGTTCACCGATCACGGCCAAGTCCGAATCGGCGTCGGATTGGAAGTCCGCAGCGGCGCCGCGCGTCTCACGATCGCCGTTGCAGATGACGGAGTGGGCATCCCGGCCGACCGGCTCGGCGCGATCTTCGAAAGTTTCGTGCAAGCGGACGACTCCACCACCCGCAAGCATGGCGGGACCGGGTTGGGACTTACCATCACCAAGCAGCTCGTCGAGTTGCTCGATGGCAGCCTGCGGGTCGTGAGCGTGCCGGGCAAGGGAAGCACCTTCCTCGTCGAAATCCCCGTCGCCAAAGCGGATCTCCAGGCATCTGCGCCCGTGGGCGCGCCGCGCGTTCCCGCCGCCGCAGCAACGTCCAATCAGCCGTTCGGCAAGGGCCGCCGCGTGCTGCTCGCTGAGGACGGCGAGGTCAACGCCATGATCTTGCGGAAGACCTTCCAACGCCTCGGATTCCAGGTGCACCGCGTGTGCGACGGACAGGAAGCGGTGGAGGCTTTCCCGACGAGTTCCGCCGATCTGCTGGTGCTGGATCTGCAAATGCCCCGCTTGGACGGCATTTCCGCCGCGCGGGCCATCCGCGCGATGCCCGAAGGCGCGCACATTCCGATCCTCGCCCTCTCGGCCCACTGTGATGCCGAGGAGCGCGAACGCTGCCGCGCCGCCGGCATGGATGAGGCCTTGCCCAAGCCCTGCCCGGAGGAACGCCTGCGCGAAGTCCTCCAGGCCCTACTCAACCCCTCGTTCTCGAGGATTTGACCCCTCAAGCCTCACAGCGCCCCTGGCCGATGAGTAAAAAGCCGCTTGCGGTCGGTTGATCATGAAAATCCTCATTGCCGAAGACGACTCCGCCAGCCGGCGACTCCTCCAGCGCACGCTGGAGAACTGGGGCCACGTGGTCTATGCAGCCCGCGACGGCGAGGACGCCTGGGAGTTGTACAGCCAGCAATATGCGCGCCTGGTGATCACCGACTGGGTCATGCCCAAACTGGATGGTCCTGGCCTCTGCCAGCGGATCGCCGCCGCCCAAGAGGGAAGCAATGATCCGGCCTACGTGATCATGCTGACTTCGCGCGATAGCACCGAGGACCTCGCGGCCGGCTTGGGCGCCGGCGCGAACGACTTCATCGCGAAGCCGTTCAACCTCGAGGAGCTTCGCGCCCGTTTGCGCAATGGCGAGCGGATCCTCGCCCTGCAGGATCAACTCATTGCCGCGCGCGAGCAGATGCGTCAACTCGCGATGACGGACCCGTTGACCCTGTTGCCGAACCGCCGGGCCATGCTGGATTCGCTGCGCCGCGACGAGGATCGCATGCGCCGCGAGCGGCGCCCGCTGGGTGTGGTCATGGTGGACGTGGACCACTTCAAGAAGGTCAACGACCGGCTCGGTCACGCGGTGGGAGACACCGTGCTGCAAGTCATCGGCCAGAGTCTCGAGGCTTGCGTCCGCGGCGGCGACTACGTCGGGCGCTGGGGTGGTGAAGAATTCCTGCTCGCCTTGCCTGGCGCGGATCCGATCCAATGCGCGGAAGTCGCTGAGCGATGCCGCACGACGATCGCCTCGCAAAAGGTGATGCTCGAAAGCGGCGAAGTGGCGCAGGTCACCGCGTCCTTCGGCTCTGCCTCCACCGAGGGCAGCGAGCGCGTAGAACTGATGGCGCTCATCGAGAATGCGGACAAAGCCCTCTACTGGGCAAAGGAATCCGGTCGCAACCGCGTGAAGATTTACGTTGCGAGCGCAGATCCCGCGCTGCGCCCCGGCAAGTCGGCGTAGGTCGCGCTCAGGCGCGTCGTCGAAACAGCTGGAAGGCCACGAACACCAGGAAGCCGCCGAAGAGGCGCGCCAGCGTGACGGCCTCGAGCCCGCGGTCACGCAGGAGTACTCCGCACACTCCGCCCACCAGGGCCAACGGAAGGATCCGACGCACGAGCCGCAAGTCCACGCGGCCATCGCGCCACGCGCCCCAGGCCCCCACGCTTGCGGTGGGAATCATTGCGGCGAGGCTGGTGGCAGCGGCCGCGTGCGGTGAAACCCCGCCGAGCAGGAACACGAGGCCGGGCACCACCACCACTCCCCCGCCCACGCCGAACAGCATGGCGCAACCGCCGGCAACGACGCCGAGCAGGGCAGCCCCGCAGGCGCGAATCCACGGCGTCGTGGTCAGCAATCCACTGACTGGTCCATCCGGCGCGCCGCCACCGAGACCGAGTTGACGCGCGGCAACGGCGAGCAACAGCAGCCCGAAGAGGACGCGCAAGCGGTGCTCGGAAAGTTTCTGCGCAGGACCCCGGCTGAGTTGGATCCCCAAGAGTCCACCCGCTGTGATCAGGCCCACCAACGGCCATTGAATGAATCCCGGTTCGATCCAGAGTTCCGTCAGCATGCCGATGAGTGCGACGGGCGCAACCATGGCCAAGGCCGTTCCCGTGGCGCGGCGCAAGGGAATCGCCGCCAGGGCCAGGGCTGGTCCCACGACCAAGCCGCCACCCACGCCGAGTAGACCAGAGACCAGTCCAGCAATCAGGCCGAGCAGTGCGAGCGCACCCGGGTGCATCAGCTGCGCCGAATGCGCTCCGCGAGGCCGGTGGTGCTGCGACCGGGAAGCAATTCGATGAATCGCACTTTGCCTCCCCGCGCCCGCACCGCATCCGCGCCCGCCACCTGCTTGCCCTCCCAGTCGGAGCCCTTGACGAGCACGTCGGGAAGGAGCGCCGCAATCAATGCTTCCGGGTTGTCCGCAGAAAAGGGCGCGACCAGATCCACGCAACCGAGCGCCGCAAGCACGTCCGCGCGGTCTTCGAGAACATTGAAGGGGCGATCCGCTCCCTTCAGTCGGCGCACGGAAGCGTCATCGTTGAGGCCGATCACCAACACGTCGCCGAGACGCCGCCCCTCTTGCAGATAGCGCACGTGTCCCGCATGCAGCAGATCAAAACAGCCATTAGTGAACACCACGCTCATGCCTTCACGCCTCCAGGTGGCGGCGGCGAGGCGCAGGGCCTCAAAGGCGTCCGTCTCAAGCACCTTGCGTGTGCCGCCCACGGCGTGCAGAGCCTGTAACAATTCTTCGCGACCGACAGCCGCAGTGCCAACCTTCGCCACCGCCAGACCCGCGGCGCAATTGGCCAACCGAACGCAGACTTCGGGGTCGAGGGAAACGGCGAGACCGGCGGCCATCATCGCGACGACGGTGTCGCCAGCGCCCGTCACGTCGAAGACTTGACGCGCCGCAGTGGGAAGATGCAAGGGCGCGCGGTTTTCAGCCAGCAGGAACATGCCATCCCCACCAAGCGTGATGAGCAGCATTTGCAGGCCCGCGCCGCGGCGCACGCTCTCGCCGAGTGTGGCAAGTGCTTCCCGATCG
>CAZCXL010000289.1:0-3585 GCA_964502625.1 uncultured Planctomycetales bacterium
GGAGGTCCATTCCAATTCCTTCGGGATCACAACCCCAGGCAGAAATTTGCGGTTCTCGCGCGTGCGCGCAACCTCTTCCGCATAACTCGGATCCACGCTCCACACTGCGACGGCATTCCCCGCACGGTGCGCTGCAAGGGCGAGGGCCGTGCCCCAACCACCATCGCCAATCACCAACACGCGTCCGGAGTGAGTCACTGGGGGTCTGGGGACTTGGGATCAGGCCGTTTGTCGCCGATGCGGCTTTCACGACCGGCGCGGATCCGGCGGAGGTTGTCGCGGTGCGTGAACACCAGCGCCAGTCCACCGAGAGCCGCGAACAGCATGACGGGGCGCGTGGCATCAAGCGCCCAAGCCGCGGGTCCGAGCACGACCGCGAAGCACAGGGAGCCCGCCGACATCATGCGGGTCAGCAGAATCGTTGCGAACAATGCGAGCCCGGCGGCCAGCACGGCCCACGGAGCCAAGGCGAGCAAGGCTCCGGACAGAGTGGCCACGCCCTTGCCGCCCCGCAGCCCGTGCCAGATGGGGAAGAGATGGCCCAAAAATGCCCCGGCGCCCGCGGCCACGCCCCATTCCACGTTTCCGAAGGCCCAGAGTCCGATCGCCGCAGGTACGAAGCCCTTCAGCGCGTCCAAGACGTAGATGAGCACACCCGAGCGCCTACCGAGAGCGCGGGAAGCATTGGTGGCTCCCAGATTGCCGCTGCCGACGGTCCGGAGGTCAATCCCACGGGCCCGTGCGAAGAGCAGGGCGAAGGAGACCGAGCCGAGCGCGTAGCCCCCAAGCGCCGCGAGGCCGAGTTGCAGCCCTTCCATCGCAGGCAGAATAGCCTTCCCGGAGGGTATTCCCCAGAAAGGAGCGGGCCAACCCTTGACCTGAGCCCGGCAGGCGTTAGATAAGGGCGCTCCGTCTTGCGGCTCCCCTACCCCGCTCCCGAGACCGAGCCCATTACCGACTTCCGTGACCTACGTCATCACCGAACCCTGCGTCACCACGAAGGACTCCGCCTGCGTGGACGTCTGCCCGGTCGAATGCATCTATGAGGCTGAACCGCAGCCTGGAACGCAGAACCTGCCGATGTTCATCCACCCGGATGAGTGCATCGATTGCGGCGCCTGCGAGCCTGAGTGCCCCGTGGACGCCATTTTCCCTGAGGACGACGTGCCGGAGAACTGGCTGCCCTTCGTCCAGGCCAACGCTGACCTCGCCGCCGAACACGACGGCTGAGTTCCGGGCTCCCGCTCAGTGAACAGGCCCCGCGCAAGGCGGGGCCCGACACGAACTTGGAGCGGCTGATCAGATTCGAACTGACGACGTCTACCTTGGCAAGGTAGTGCTCTACCAACTGAGCTACAGCCGCGGAGGGCCGCAAAGGATACGCGGCTGCCGAAAGGCTGTCAACGCGCCGCGGGGGCCCAAACGGGCACCACCGGCTCCTCTTTCTCGCCCTCGAGCCGGAAGTGCTGAAGGGCTCGCGCGCGGATGGTCCGGCGCAGTTCGTCGAGATCGCGACCTTCGAGCGGCACCTGTCCGCCCGCCATTCGGCCGTGGCCTCCACAGGAGCCATCTTCGCTCAAGATGGCGCGCAAGGCAGGGTAGGCGTCGCTGCCCTCGGCGTCGGTGCGCAAGGACACCTGATAGAGACCGTCGCAGGCTCCGCCGGCTAGCGACCAGGTGGGACCTTCGAGGCGCAGCATCCAGTCCGCCACTTCGGCGACGGTCTCTGGGTTCGCTACGTCGCCGAGCAAAGTCAGCGCGAGCGAGCCATGAGTGCGGCAAGTCGTGAGCGCTTGATGCATCTGTTGGAACCAGATGCGCGGCAGCGGCGGATCATCAATCTCGGCGATGATGCGACGATTCGCGCGCTCCCAGAGCCAACGATACGCGGCTTCGTCGGGGGGCCCAGCGCTGCGCATGAGGTTGTTGGTGTCGTAGCGCACACCGCAGAACAGCGCAGTGGACACGCGTTCGTCGGGTTCGATGTCGAAGGCCCGCAGCAGGTCGTGCACCATCGTGCTCGTGGCGCCATAGTTTTCGTCCACCCATTCGAAGGCGGACTTCGGCAGCGGCTGGCTCACGTTCTTCGGCCCGAGGTGGTGATCAATCACCGCGAGGATCGGCAATCCACCCGGAGGATGCGTGTGGCTGAATCCCGGCTGTGAATCCACCACGATCACGCCCGCGTAATTCGCGGGATTCACGTTCCCCTTCGGGAGACCTTGGATGCCAAGCAGGTCCCGCATGGCGGCGTTCTCCGCGCGGCGAATGCGCCCTTCCAAGACCAAGTCCGCGTGCAGCCCGAATCGTTGCTGTAACAGGTGCTGAATGCCAACCAAGGCTCCCAGTCCATCCGGATCCGGATGCCGATGCGTGCAGAGCACGACTCGGCCCGTAGCGGGGAGCGCCTTCGCGAAATCGCGCAGAGGTCGGGAGGGCATGCGGGCTTAGGAGTGGATTCGCCGCGCTTCTAAAACGACGCGGGCTTCAGCGAGCCAGTCTTCAGAATAGGAAGGCGCGAGGTCAAGCACCCGCACGGCTTCGCGCGGGAGATACTCGGCGAGCAGAGTCCAATCCACCGTTCCGGCACCCGGTGGCACCCGGTCGCGGCCGCCAGCGCTGTCACAGAGCGTCACGCCGAGGATGCGTCCACGAAACCCGTCCAGCCAAGCGCCGGCTGGAGGCAGACGGAGTGCCGCACGCGATTCGGCATCGGCCGGATCATGCCAGAGGCCGATCGCCGGATCCGGCAGCTCTGCGAGCAGGAGTTGGAGGCGGTCGGGAGTGAGCAGGGCTGCAGGCGAGGCGCCCGGCGCGAGCGCGATGCGGAGTTCCGGCACAGCGCGACGCAATTGATGAAGCAGCACGGCGAGTTCTTCGAGTTGACGTTCCGCCAGCAGGTCGCTGCCCTTGCCGAGTTCCTCCAAGGCCTCGTCTTCCCGCAGACTGTCTCCGCCGCGCAGTCGGCCAAGCAGGCGCTCTCCGCGCTCATGGGCACCGGCCTGGCGATCCGTGCCGACCGGAAGGATGAGCGTGTCGCAACGCAAGCGCAGAAGCGCGCTCACGAGTTGACGCGCGTGCCGCGGATCCCAGGCGCGGCCAACGGCGCGGAGCGTGGCATCCGGCTCCAGCAATGCATCCCAGGAGGCAGCACCCACTCGGGTACCTGCGGGAAAGCGCTCCGAATCCGGCCACGGTTCTGGCGGAGGCTCGTTACCGGGCAAGAGTGCCACGCCTGCGAAGCGTAAAAGGGCGGATTGGCGCAACTGCAAACCGAGGTCGCGCGCGCGATGGCCGAACCAGGACGAAGCGAGCAACATCCGGGCTAGACGCGCACCGCGCCTTCCGCTGCGCGCACGCCGGCGCGCGCGGCGAGCAGCGGATCTACCACTTCGCTCAAGTATTCGCGCACTTGCTCCGGCGCGCGTCCGACGAAGCGGCGCGCATCGGAGAGTTCGGGCAGGCGCGTGTGCACGGCGGCGAAGGCGGGATCTGCAGCGAGACGCTCCAGGAGATCATTGTTGCCGTCGCCGGATTTCACGCGGGTTGCGGCCTCCTGGCTGTGCACGCGGATGCGCTCGTGTA
>CAZCXL010000290.1:0-3583 GCA_964502625.1 uncultured Planctomycetales bacterium
CCCAGCAGCCGTGCGAGCGCTTCTGCACCGCCTTGCACACGACCGCCCAGGTAAAGCACTCGCAATGGGTCTTGCACGGCGAAAGTCTGTCGCAAACGCTGCACGCCCACGCGCGCCTCGAGTTCGAGAAAGCCAGCGGCTTTCGGTTCGTAGGTGAAGGGCACACGCGCACGCCCTTGTACGAGGCTCACAGCAACGCGCTCCAAGCTGCGTTCCGGAGTGCCGAATTCGAGTTCGACGTCTCCATCAGGTCCGAGGAGCTCCACCCACAACTCGGCGGATTGCCCACAACGCAGTTCCTGCGTGGCCTGCAGTGCGGCTATTCGCAACTCGCGTGGCGCAGCGCGCAACTCCACGACATGCAGTGGAATGCCGCGCTCCACGAGACCAGCCACTGCGTCTCCCCAACGCCGGTCAGTGGCGAGGCCATCGCTCAGGACGGTGACGGAGCCACGTGCCGCAGCCGGGATCTCCAAGGCGGCAAGTTCCAACCCTGCAGAGAGCGGACTGCGCGCGGAATCCAACATGAGGGTGCGATCAAATCCCGCAGGGAGCTCCGGCGGTGCACCGATCACGATCAAGGTACTGCGGGTTCGGGAAGAGAGGGTCCGCGCGCAAGAGTGCAGAGCGGCGCTGAGCTTCGCACGCTCGCTCGCCTCGACACTGGGACTGAAATCGGCAAGGAACACGGCATGCTCCTGCCCCGCGGCAGTCCAGAGGACCGGTCGTGCCAGTCCGAGCACGATCAGCGCGCACAAAACGATGCGTAGCGCCAGCTGCCCACGCACCGGCGTGAGGGTCCGCGCGAAGCCCAGCAACGGCAAGGCAAGCAGCAGCCAAAGCCAGTGCGGCGCGAGCAGGGACATGCTCAAGGAATCCACTCCTTGCGCACGAAGATCCACTCTGCGGCCAAGAGCAGCAAGGCGAGGAGCGCAATCCAGGGCCAGAGTTCGCCCGCGAAAAGCGTATTCGACGCCTCTGCGTTCGAACTTGGCCAAGGTGCCGAGGCTCGATGCAGGGCTGGATCCAAAAGAGCGACAGACAAGGTGCTTCCTTGTGCGTCACTCCAATTGCCTACGCGCGGCAGGCGGAAGGGTACGCCGACTCCGTCCAACTGCGTTCCGTCCGAGGCCTGCAGCGGCGCTCGACGGGATGTGATCCAAGCGCCGGCGGACGCATCCTGCTGCAGCTCGGGAACGTCGGCCAGCCAGCGCACTGCAGCCGCGAGGAAGAGCGGGAAGGCGCGGGTTTGCACGAAGTCGTAGTCCGGCCCCAAGAGATTCGACCAGACGGAGAGCGAACGACCTTCGGCATCCTCTTCGAAGCGCAACTCGATGGCGCGTCGACTGGTTTCGGCCAGCGACAGGGCGTCGACCTCGCGTAGTCCGAGTTGCTCAAAGGCGCGTCCGAGTTCCTGCTCCGCATTTCCGTCCACTGGACCGCGCACCAAGAAGGCGGCGGAGTCTGCCTCGGACTCAACCAGCACCAGCGCGGGAAGTCCTGCTCCGAAGGTCTCCTCCTGAGTGCGGAGTACCACGTCGAAGTCGGCATCCACGATCTGGACTCCGGAATCCGCTTCGAGCACGGCGCGCGCGGCGGCCGGCACGAGGGGCGAGAGTCCCATACGCAGCGGCGCGCGATCCGGAAGCAGGAGTTCGGCTTGATCGTCGGCGCTGAAGTCGTCGGCGGGAAGGGAAGCAGTCCAGCGCTCGCCACGCGCAGAAACGTCGCGCAACCAGTACTCCACCTCATCTCCACGAGAGAACGCCTCCGGAATCACTTCCCCTTGTGGCCCTCGCAGGACGAGACGCCGCTCGGCCCCGGGCCCGGCGACGCGCGCATAAAGATCCACCGCATCCCATCGCCCCGAGGCGGATTCACTGACTCCCCAAGCAACGATGCCGGCCTCGACTGCACTCGGATTGTTTCCCTCTTCGAATACGCGTCGGACTGTGAGCCGCTTCGGCAGCACCTCAGCCCAAGCGGGATCCAATTCTCCTCCGCCGTGAATTTCCACTGCAAGACTTTGATCCGGATCCAGGCCTTCCGCAACCGAACGCAGCACCGTAGAGAGCGAAGACGGACTGGCCTCCGGTCGGAAGTCGCGGACTCGCCGTGCCAGGAGCGCGAGATCCTCGCCCGGTGCAAGCAGGGTGAGCGGACGCGCTCCGGCCCACACCACGCGAGTTCTCGCCCGCGGCAACTCGGACGCGCGCTCCAGCACGGAATGCACGGCCTTCTCGAAGGAGGTGCCGCGCAGCATCCCAGCGGAACCGTCCAAAACGAGTAGGTGCTGAAGCTGCGGATCTCCGTCCGCTCGCGGCATCGCCGTTGCGAACCAGAGCAATGCGCAAATCGTCCACAGCAAGAGATAGGCCCACGGATGCCGAAACCGCCGCACGAAGATGCGTGCGCGCGATTCTTCCACGGCTTCACGCCAAAACAGGGTGGTCGGCACACGCACCTCTCGATGCCGCACGCGCAAACGCTGCAAGAGATAGAGCACTCCGGCCAGCCCGGCCAAGCCGGCCGCAAAGATCGCCGTTCCGAAGAGGCTCAGGCTCATGCCGTCCAGGCTCCGCGGGCGAACAAGCGCTCCAATTGCGGAAGTACGTCCGCGTCCGTGTCCAGATGAATCATTCCGGCGCCGTGCGCCAGCGCGAAGGAGGCCAAGCCTTCTTCGAAGCGCGCGTAAGCGGCGCGGTAGCGCTCGAGCACGGCCGGGTTGATGGAAACGTCTTCCCCCTCTCCCGATTCACAATCCACCAAGCGCAAATCTCCGCGCAGCGCGGGTGTGGCATCCGCAGCGCGGCGTAGGCGAACGAGCAACATGCGATGCCGCAGTTTCCCGAGTGCCTCGGTCACTGCTGCGAGCCCCGCGGGATCGTAGAAGTCAGAGAACACCACCACGAGTCCTTCGCGCAACCGCAGCGAGGCGAAGGTGGCCAGCGAACGCGCGATGTCCGTCGTTCCTTCCGGTTCGATCTCGGAGAGCCGTTGCGCAAGTCCAAGCACCCGTCCTTTACCAGCAGCGGGACGCACGAGCACGCGAAGGTCGCTGGAAAAAGGAAACACCCCCACCGGATCATGTTGTCCCAGACTGATGGCGGCCAGGGCCAGCGCGGCACGCAAGCCGGCGCGCGCGCGCGGCGGATCTTCGAAGAAGGCGCTTTCTGACACGTCCACCAACAAGTAGAGCGGAAGATCCTCCAACTCTTCGAACAAGCGTAGGAACACACGACCGAGCCTGCGGTAGACGTTCCAGTCCACGGCTCGCAGATCATCGCCCGCGGCGTATGCGCGAAAGTCTTTGAATTCAACGCCGCTTCCACGATCCCGCGAACGTTGCTCGGCAAAGCGGCCTCGCGGCGCAACGCGGCGCGCCACGATGCGCAGCCGCGTAAGCGCGGCGAGAAAGCGCTCGTCGCACAACTCCTCGACAGGGATGCGGCCGCCCGGCATTGCGGGTCTAGGTGCGCGGCACCGGAACGTGCGCGAGCACTGCGCTCACCAATTGTTCCGCGCCGACACCTTCGGAGTGAGCGCGGAAGTTGGGCAGCACGCGATGGCGGAGCGCGGCGGG
>CAZCXL010000291.1:0-3581 GCA_964502625.1 uncultured Planctomycetales bacterium
GGCCTTGCGCGTGCAGCCTGGAGCGTGCGGCGTGGACGCAACCCTCGGCTGGGGCGGGCACGCGGAGCAAATCCTCGGGCGTTTGCGGCCTGGCGGTCAGTTGCTGGGCTTGGACGCCGATCCGCAGGAGTTGCCCAAGACCGCAGCCCGGCTGCGCGCGCTCGGTTGGTCGGTCGCGGAGTTTCAGGCGCAGCGCACCAACTTCGCCCGCCTGCGCGGCGCGCTCGACGAGGCGGGCTGGGAGGACGGCGCGGACTTCGTGCTCGCCGATCTCGGCGCTTCCTCGATGCAGATGGACGACCCAGCGCGCGGCTTCGGCTTCAAGGCCGACAGTCCCCTGGACATGCGCATCAATCCACGGCGCGGGCTGTCTGCCGCGGAATGGCTGGCGAAGGTCAGCGTCGCCGAACTCGACGTGGTGCTGCGCGAGAACGCCGACGAACCCGACGCGGCAGCGATCGCGCATGCACTGATCGTGGATTGTGCGCCGCCGGCCACCACGGGAGCCCTCGCCGACGCGGTGCGGGCGGCGGTGCAGCCGCGGCGCAATCCCGAGGAAGCCGAGCGCGCCGTGCGTCGGGTATTCCAGGCCCTGCGCATCGCGGTGAACGACGAGTACGGAACGCTGGAGCTCCTCCTACGCCAATTGCCGGAGTGCCTGCGGCCCGGAGGTCGTGTTGCGATCTTGAGCTTCCATTCCGGCGAAGACCGCCGCGTGAAGAAATCGTTCCAGTCCGGTTTGCGCGCGGGCCTCTACGCGAGCATCGCGCAGGAGCCGCAGCGCGCTACTGCCGCTGAGCGTCGCGACAATCCGCGCGCGGCCTCCGCCAAGTTGCGCTGGGCGATCCTGGGGCAGCGACTCGGAGTTGGCGCGGTCTGAGCCTGCTGGCCTCAAACAGGTCGTGTGCTCGGCTCAACTCTCGCGCCGCCGGTGTAGTTTGCGCAGCACATCGGGATGCAAAAGCACCAGAACGGTCACGAACTCGAGTCGACCGAGCCACATTCCCAACGTGCAGGCGAAGGTTCCAGTCGGGCTGAGAAAGGCGTAGTTGTTCATCGGACCGGCCGCGCCGAAGCCGGGGCCTGCGTTGTTGATGCAAGCGATCGCCGCGGTGAAGGAAGTGATCATGTCCGAGCCCAGCACCACCAAGAAGGTACCCAGCAGCATGTAGGCGAAGCAGTACACGGCAACGACAGCGACAATCGCGCGCAGCGCCGCCTCCGGCACCTGAAGATTTCTATGGCGGATCGGCAAGACGCCACGCGGATGGAGTACGCGGAGCAGTTCCCGGTGCATGAACTTGAAAGTGAGGACCCAGCGAATCACCTTCGGGCCGCCCCCAGTGGATCCAGCACAAGCACAGAGCAGGAGTGCCCCGAGTAGGAATATTCGCGCACTATCGGTCCATGGAGATGCAGCGAAGTCGGCGCTCGCAAATCCGCAGGCTGAGAGCAAACTTGCGACGTTGAAGGCCGTGATGCGGATCGTGTCCAAGCTCGGAAATCCATGAACGAGCGCAACGGCCGCACCGATCGTGAATACTGCGAATCCGAAGAGATAGAAGTGGAGTTCAGCATCGCGCAGCAATTCACGCGGCCTCCGGAAGAAACCGATCCAGAGCAGCGGGAAACTGACACCTGAGATCAGCATGAAAAACGTGATGATCCATTCTGCGGCAGGACTCTGATACCCCGCGATCGATAGCGGATGTGGCGAGAAGCCACCAGTCGAGATGGTGGCCATGGAATTGCACACCACGTCAAAGATCGGCATCTCCGTCAGGAGCACCAACGCGACAACTTCAGCCAGAGTCAGAATCAGATAGAGCCAGAGGATTCGCCACGCCGTGCCGCGCAGGCGCGGGCTGATGACGTCAGCAGTGGCCGCAGAGGATTCAGCAAAGAGCACTTGGCGGCCAGCAACGCCCAACTGAGGCAAGATCACCACGAACATCGCCACCACACCGAATCCTCCGATCCAGTGCAGTACGGCGCGCCATAGGAAGTCCGGCCTGTGCCATTCCGAAAAATCCGTGAGCACCGTGGCGCCGGTGGTTGTCAATCCAGAAACGGCTTCGAATAATCCATCGAAATAATCCAGGCCTCCCCACCAGAAAGGGATCGCGGCAATCTGCCCTAACACAATCCAAGAGCCGGCCACGATGGCGAGGGCCTCGACGCGCAGCAGGTTCGGCGCAGGACGAAACCAGCGGGATGCCCACCAACCGACGGAATAACTCAGTGCGGCGCCTGCTGCGTAAGGAAAGAGTGCGCTCCACTGGGCGCCGTGCAGTCCTGCGTCCCATGCCCCGAGCATCAGAGGGGCAATGAAGGCGAGGGCAAACATTTGCAACAGTTTGCCGAGAACCCCTGCGACTAGGCTCAGGCGCATGCCGCTCCTCGGATGATCCAGTAGCGCGGCGGAATACCCAGCGCCGGCCGCCGGGATGCGGGTGTTTCCTGCTCCTCGGTGTGCAAAAAAACCAGCAACCGGCATGCATGATGAATGGTTTTCATGCAGGTCGCAAGGTTGCGATCAGTCTGGCCGGCGCCGGTGCGAATCGCCCGGAATACTATCTCCGCGAGGGAATTTGAGTAGGCTGTGTCGGTCTGACACGCCAACCCAGGTCGCACGATGAACATCCTGTTGTGGGTTTTGCAAATTCTTACCGCGCTTCTGTACGGATCGTCCGGCGTCATGAAGGTCTTCCTGTTCGAGAAGATCAGCCAGGATGTTCCGTCTTTCGGCGCGTTGCCGCGGGGAGCTTGGCTGGCGCTGGGCATCCTAGAGCTCGTGTGCACCATCGGTCTCATTGCTCCTGGCGCATTGCATTGGCGCCCGCAACTGACCGTCTTGGCTGCCACTCTCTTGGCAGTTGAAAGCCTCGTGTTCCTCTGGGTGCACCTCAAGTACCGCGAGATGGCGCCCTTGATCTTCAGCGGCGTGCTGGGTCTCATCATGGTGTTCATTGCGTATGGCCGGATGGTTCTACGGCCCCAATGAACTCACTTTCTCTCACTACATCCCACGCTAAAATTCCATGAAGCGAGTCACAGGCATTGGCGGCATCTTCTTCAAAGCCAAGGACGCTCCTGCATTGCGGGCGTGGTACCAACGGCACTTGGGAATTGACGTCCAGGAGTGGGGCGGCACCGCATTTTCTTGGGCCGATGCCGGCGGCATGACCGTATGGTGCATCGGGGAGGCTGGAGGGAACCAGTTTGCGCCGAGCCAGGCGACTTTCATGGTCAACTACCGAGTGGAGGACCTGCACGCCCTGGTTGCGGTGCTGAAGCAGGAAGGCTGCAACGTTCTCGAGAAGATCGATGAGTCCGAGTACGGCAAGTTCGCTTGGGTCATCGATCCTGAGGGCAACAAAGTCGAATTGTGGGAACCTCCGGCAACGCAGTGAGCGCTCGCGCCGCTACACGTTGCGGCGGTACTGGCCGCCGACTTCGTAGAGCGCGTTCGTGAGTTGACCGAGGGTGCAGACCTTCGCAGCTTCCATCAATTCGGCGAAGACGTTTCGATTTTCGAGCGCGGCTTGGCGCAGGCGCGAGAGCGCAGTTTGCGCTTCCGT
>CAZCXL010000292.1:0-3565 GCA_964502625.1 uncultured Planctomycetales bacterium
GTGGGCGTGAGCGGAGTCATGAGGCCGTTCGCAAAGCGCTGACGCTGACCCACCCAAGCATTCGAAGGGTCCACTGCACGCGAGAAGTGCGTGATCGGGCGCGGGCGCATCTGGCCGTCTCCCAGGAACGGGCCGAACTGTCCCGCGTATTCGGAGCCTTGATCGTTGTCCTCGTCACTGCCATTGCAGCGCAGGGCGAAGTAGCGGTCCGTCGGAGCGACTCCCGCCACCGTGAGGAACTCGCTCTGATAGGTGTTGCCGGCCACGAAGGAGTCGAAGTCCACCGGATTGCCAGCGAGGTCGAGAATGCCGGTCGGACCGTCGCGCAGTGCCAAGTTGTAGAAAAGGCTGGCGCCTTCACCGTGACTGTCCGTCAGTCCCGCGAGCGGCGCGAGGGCGTAACTCTGTGCGTCACCGCTGACTTGGATGGGGCCCGAACGGATGCGCCCGGAGCCGTTGCTCCCGGAGACGGTCACGATGTTCTGATATCCCAATTGCCGATCGATGTAGTTGGTCGCCGACTCACCGAGGGCGTCCGCGTTCCACGGACGCGCCGGATCCTCGACGCCCGTGGGCGTCAGGTCCACGGAGCACAGCACCATGGAGTCCAGCGAACGAACCGTTCCGGCGTCCACGGGCTCCGAGAAGCGCACACTCACCGTGGCGTAAGGGTCCACCCCGATCGCGGGAAGCTCCGCCGGTTCCGGCGAGAAGATGAGGTAGCAGATCTGCAGTGCTGCGTCCTGCGCGGTGTAGCGCGTCGTGATGGTGCCAGCCTGGCCGCCACCGGCCGCGAGCGTTCCCAGGAGCAGGGTGGCATCGACGATCAGAGCCGCCGGGTTGCCCGCGCTGACGATGGCTGCCGTTTGCAGGACCGCACCATCCACTTCGAACACGTCGCCGAGCTTCGGAGCCAAACCGCGGCAACGCACGGCGTCCATGCTGTAGGTAATCCGGCGCACGACAGTCGACAGAACACTGACGTTGCCCAGCGTCGCATCTTGAGTGATGATCAACGACGGCCGCGCATTGTCGGTCATGAATCCGTTGAAGGAGTCCGCGTCATTGCCCGTGCGGCAGGCACGCACCACCACCGGATCCAAGCCCGCGTACTCCACCGGCTCCAAGATGGAATCGCCGGCAGCGTTGGTCTTGACGCCGATCGACTGAGTGCCCTGTTTGTTGGCCAGAACCAAGGTCTGGTTGATGTAAGGATTCACTTTGGTCGGAATGCGAATCTTCAAGTTGGATCCGATCTGGTCCACGCTTGCCGGCAGCCCGATGCCGTTGGCCGGCACTTCGAGATCTTCGGATTCGATCTTGGAGATCGTGGGGTCGAGAATGACGATGCCTTTCGGTTTGCCGTCTACTCCCACGCTTTCCTTCACCACGTAGCGCACTTCCAGGTTCTGGAACTGCAGATTCGCGCCGGCGACAAGCACCTGAATGGTCTGCCGGTCCACGGTGGCCGGATTGACGAGTTCCGAGAAGGTGAGGCGGATGGAACCGTTGCGCGCCAGCTTGCTGAAGGGCGGCGGATCCGTGAAGGCCTTGGCCTGCAGCGAGTCCAAACCACTTTTCGCCGCGGCCAGTGCAGAGATGAACGCCGCACTCCCCTGCGGATGCAGGATCGTCATCGACTCGCGGCCGGTGATGGCGTTGAGTTGGAGCAAATAATCCACACCGTCGGTCTGGAGCGATTCACGCACCAATTCGTCTTGCTCGACGAGCACTCCCGTCGAGTCAATCACGTCCACCAGACGCCCCCACTGAGCGTTCTCAAGGTAGAGCGAGGATTTCCCCGAGCCCGGCCCCACAGCCTTGCCCCCTCCCCCGCCCAAACAGGACGGTGCGAGGAGCAGCAGGCTGAAGGCGAGGCGAAGAAGAGGTTGCGTGTGCTTCATGACGTGCCGTGGGTGAATCAGTCGAGGTCGAGCGCGATGCCGAGGCCATCCAACTTCGGCTGAGTGCCGAGGTCAACGTTGGCGATGAAGGTGACGCGGACTTGGAAGTACTTGAATTGCATGCCCGCGAGATCTGCAAAATTCGTAGTCCACTCACCCGGGGTGGAGATGGTGCCGATTCCCGTGCCATCGCCGTAGCCGTCGAAGGGCAGGTCGGCGGTCGTGAGCGGAGAAGAAGCGGTGAGCGGATTGCCGCCGTGAGCGACGAGCACCGAGCCACGGTATTCGAGGATCAAGGACGTGCCGGGAGGCTGGTCCGGGTTCTCCGGCTCCAGAATCACGCCCTGCACTGCACCCGCAGCCAAGACGTTGCCCATGTCGAACCAGTGCGTGTACACCCGGCTCACGCGGACCACGAAGTCCGTGTTCAGCCAGTAAAGCAAGGTGTCAAATTGGGTAGGCGTCCGACTGCCGCCGGGCAAGAAGCCGCCGCTCGGCGCGGTGCCGCCCTGCGCCGGATTGTCCGGCTGCACGCGGAACCAGGTGGCGGAGCCATCCTGGCCGCCTGCAGAGAACATGCGGAAGGCCGGCAGCGCCGACGCGGGCTGCATCTGCGTCGTGGTGAAGAGGTTCAATCCCAGGCGGTCGGCGAAGGGATAGCAGCGGAAGCGCAGCAACAGCGAGAGTCCCACCGAAGGCACCGTTTCCGGCAGCCAGATGGGTCCGCCGAGGCCGTTGTCTACGGCGTATTGGGCGTTCGGAGAACCGAAGGAGGCCGCCGCGCCGCCGAGGAAGGTCTGCGGAATCGCGGTGTCACGCCAGGTGTAAGTCTGGTTGAAGGCCGGGAAGGGCAGATAAACCACACCATTCTGCGAGTAGAGGCTGATTGCGCGCGGCGAGTAGACGCTGCGGAAGACTTCCACTTCGTCCACGGTCGGGAAGCCCAAGATGTTCTCGTCGTAGCTGCGAGCGACCAAGCCGGAGCCTGGGTAGATCGGAAGCTGCGACAACGGATCGAAGATTTCATCGGGGACGGTCGTGGCGTGGGCCACCGAGAGCGCAATGGTCGGGTAGGTCTCGTCAAAGACCACGCCGGCGTTCGGCGACCAAGCAAAGCCCTCGATGTCCATGTTGTGCTCGGTCGGATCCGGATAACCGAAGCCGAAGTCTTGCGGCCGGTAAGCGTGCATGGTCACTGCGCCTGCGGGGTTGAGCGGATCGGGCTGCGACGCACCTTGAGCGCGCGCACCCACCGATTGGCTGTTCACGTCCGCCGCGCGCGAGAAGCGCGAAGGCACGCGGCCGGCGATGCGGCCGGGCTCCACGGTGATCTGGCCCGCATACTCGGCGAGACCGTCGTTGTTCTCGTCGAGGAATCCGCCGAAGAATCCGAAGTAGGAGTGCTGCAGTTGCGCGTTTGCGCCCCCTGTAGCCGTTCCATTGGTGCCCACTACGGTGAGCTGGAAAGTCTGCCCTGGAGTTCCCGCGACAAAGTTCACCAGTTCCAGCGGATTGCCCGCGAGGTCGCGAATACCGGAGGGGCCGTCGCGCAGGGCCACGGCGAAAGACAGGAAAGAGTCGAGGTTGACCTCGGCGAATCCGGCCACCGGAGTCAGAGTGAACTGAGTGCTGCCGTTGGCCACTTCGATCGGTCCGAAGAG
>CAZCXL010000293.1:0-3561 GCA_964502625.1 uncultured Planctomycetales bacterium
ACCCGCGGGTCAGCCCGCAAACCACGCGCCTCGAGTTCGATCGCCGCGTCGCCGGGATGGCGACAGACGATCAGACGCGGCTTGGGGCCAGTCGTGCGCGGCCAGCGGCCGAGCAGGCGAAGGCGGTCCTGGGCGAGACGGCCAAAAAGTTCGGATTCGAAGACGGGCTGCCAGTGTGCGTAGCGCACCGGCCACTCAATCGTCCATTCCTCCATCTCGATGACGCGGCGCGGTGGCTCCACTCCAAGTTGCGGAAGCTTGGCGCAAGCCGCGGCGAGCAGGACAATGAGCAGTCGCGCCGCAGCGCGTCCCCCGCCATGCCCCGCGCATTTCCTCGTCCACTCGCCGCTCTGTTGCTCGACCTCGATGGCACTCTGGTGGACACCGAGCACATGCACTTTGCGACGGCCATGTCCGTTCTGGAACGACGAGGAGTGCGCATCCAACCCCTGGATTTGCTTCCCTACGTGGGATGGGCCGAGATTCCGTTCTGGGAAGATCTGAAGCGGCGATTTCAACTTGCGGATCCAGCCGAGCAACTGTTGGCGGAACGCGCTGAGGCCTACGTCACCCTGTTGCACGATCGCAGCATAGAGCCGCTGCCCGGGGTCCGCGAACTCCTGGCTTGGGCCGCACAGCGCGGACTGCCCGCAGCGGTCGCGAGCAGTTCACCGCGCGCGTTGATCGCCGCTTCTCTGCGCTCGGCTGGACTCAGCCAATCCATCCAGGCATTTCGCTCGGGCCACGAGGACGCCGTGCATGGCAAGCCCGCGCCCGACGTCTATCACGCTGCCGCGCGCGCGATCGGCGTAGAAGCTGAAAACTGCGTGGCACTGGAGGATTCCCCCACCGGCCTGCGTGCAGCGCTTGCTTCCGGCGCGTTCACGATCGCGGTCCCTTGCCCGAGTCATCCGGCTACGCCGGCTTCGCTCGCCGCCGCTGATGCGACTTTCCCTTCGGCGCTTGAAGTGTGCGCTTGGCTCGCGGCGCAGGTTTGAGCGCCGCCTCGGCGACCTGCGCAAACCGTTCCACGTAGATGAAGTGCAGGCCACGCGTCCACGCGGGCTCCATCTGCTCCACGTCGCTCCGATTCTGGGCAGGTAAGAGCACGGTGCGTACTCCTTGACGTTTTGCGGCGAGCACCTTTTCGCGAATGCCGCCCACCGGCAGCACTTCTCCGGTGAGACTGATTTCCCCAGTCATGGCCATACGCGGATGCATAAGCCGCCCGGTGAGCCGTGAAAGCATGGAGATCGCAACGGTGATGCCCGCGCTCGGCCCGTCCTTTGGCACCGCTCCCGCCGGGAAGTGCACGTGCAGATCGGTCTTGTCGAGCGCGGCGCAGTCCAGACCGTATTCAGTACAGACCGCGCGCAAATAAGCGTGGGCGATCCGCGTGGATTCACTCATTACTTCGCCGAGACTGCCCGTGGCCTGCACTTTCCCTTGGCCGGGGAAGGAGACGCATTCGATCTCCAGCACATCACCGCCGTAAGACGTGTAAGCGAGCCCGAGCGCCACTCCACGGCCGGGATTCAGCCGCACTTCGTCGTCGGGAATCTTGACCGGTCCCAGGTACTTCGGAAGGTCGCTGCTGCGCAGTGTGGCGGCCGGTCGCTTGCGCCGCGCGATCTCCAAGGCTCGTTTACGGCACAGAGATGCGATTGCCTTATCGAGGCCGCGCACTCCCGCCTCGCGCGTCCAGCCACGAATCAGCGCGCGCAAAGTTGCGGGCGGCAACTTGATGCGCCCAGCCCCCAATCCATGCTCCTCCGCCTGGCGCGGCAACAGATGCCGCTGCGCAATGCGCAGCTTCTCTTCCTCGATGTAGCCCGGCAGTTCGATCACTTCCATGCGGTCGCGCAACGGGCCGGGAATCGCGGATAGCACGTTGGCGGTGGCGACGAACATCACCTTCGAGAGATCGAAGGGAAGGTCGAGATAGAGGTCGAGGAAGGCGTGATTCTGGGCAGGATCGAGCACTTCGAGCAATGCGCTGGAAGGATCTCCGCGAAAGTCCTTGCCGAGTTTGTCTACTTCGTCGAGCACGAGCACCGGATTGTTGGTGCCGGCGCGCTTGAGCATTTGCACGATCCGCCCCGGCATGGCGCCGATGTAAGTGCGGCGGTGACCCTTGATCTCGGCTTCGTCGCGCATGCCCCCAAGTGAAATGCGCTCGAGTTTGCGGCCCATGCTCTCAGCCAAGGCCATCGCGAGCGAGGTTTTGCCGACCCCTGGCGGTCCGCTGAAGCAGAGGATTGCCCCGCGGTGCTCGGGCCGCAACTTGCGCACGCCCAAGAACTCATGGATGCGCTCCTTGGCCTCGCGGAGGCCGAAATGATCGCGGTCGAGGATGCGCTGAGCGCGCTCGAGATCGATCCGATCATCGCTCGAAACGCACCACGGCAAGCCCACCAGCCAATCGAGGTAACTGCGCACCACCGAATACTCAGGCGAAGCCTGCGGAATCGTGCCGAGTCGCTCGACTTCATCGCGAATCTTGCGCTCAACCTCGCCGGGCCATTCTCCATGGTCCAATTTTGCAAGGAAACGCGCGCGATCTTGCTCTTGCAACTCCATTTCCTCTCCCAATTCCCGGCGAATCACCCGGATCTGCTCGCGGAGGAAGTATTCCTTCTGCTGCTTCTCGACGCGTTCGCGGATTTCGGTCTGAATGCGGTCGCCGAGTTCGAGATTGACAAGTTCGCGGGTCAAGGCCTCGTCCACCAGGCGCAGGCGGTCGCGGACGTGAAACTGCTCGAGCACCGCGCGCTTCTCCGTCGGACTCTTCAACAAATAAGCTGCGCAAAAATCTGCGAGATGGCCCGCGGCCTCGATGTTCAGCGCGGCCAGGCTGAAACCCTCGCCCAGTCCCGGATTGTGCGCCGCCACCTTCTGCGCCAGGGCTAACACGTTACGCACGAGAGCCTCGGATTCTTGATCGCCGGGATACACTTCCTGCGGGTACTCGACGTTGACGATGGGCACCTTCCCGGTGCGCGCAAACTTCACGACTTGAAAGCGCTGCAGGCCGCGGCAGATGTAGTTCGAGGCCCCGTCAGGCAGTCGGATGCGCTTGTGGACTTCCGCCAGCACGCCGATTCTGGCGAACTGCTCCTCGCGCTCGGGCAATGCGGGTCCGTCCGCGCCCGGTGCCGGCAGAAGGCCCACCATCTTGCCCTGCGCAAGCGCCTTCTCCATGATTTCGGTTTCCAGCCCTTCCTCGACATGCACCGGCATGATCAAACTCGGGAACGGCACCGAACGGCGCAAGGGAAAGGCGATCAGAACTTGCGGCGGTGGATCCTGCCGCGGCGCCGGAAGTTGGCGCGCAGCCGCCTCCACCTCTTCAGCGGCGTCGGCGACCTCCAGCTCGCTCTCGCCAGGCGGAAGGATCTCGATCTTGGTGTCGTCGTCTGCTTGCGTCATGTCGTGGGAGCGGCCAGCACCGTGGGTCCTTCACTGCGCGCAACTGCGGCCGCCGCGCAAGTATCCGACCACACGTTCACGCCGGTGCGAAGCATGTCGAGCGGTCGGTCAATCGCCAGCAAGAGGATCGCA
>CAZCXL010000294.1:0-3557 GCA_964502625.1 uncultured Planctomycetales bacterium
GGCGGGTGAGCGCGTGGCGCGGCGCCACCGCCGGCGAGGGCGGCGGGTGATGAAGGACTCGTCGTGCGAGATCGTTCATGGTGGGTGGCTGTGGGAGGGAGGCGCTTCGGCTTGGATGGGAATCTGGTCAGGCCATCGCGGCCTGCACGCGCGCGAGTGCGCGGCCGATCGCGCTGCGTCCTGCGCATAGGTACTGCAGGGTCTTTTTCTTGGCCTGTTCCGCCGGCGGATTCCGTGGTGCGACGACGTCGCCGGTGCTCACGGTGTGGGCAAACTCCTCCGCTGCCGGAGTCGGGTTCCCTGTGGCCAGGAAATGCTGGTCGAGAGTGAACGCGCAGGCCGCCGCGTTCGCGGCTTGAAGCGCGAGCGCAAATTCCCCACACCAAGCGCCGACATCGACCTGATCCAGATCACGGCGATCACCACGCGTCTTGCCTTCGCCGGGGAAGCCCCAGCCCCACTCCGTCCAGATGAGTGGCCACTTGCGCTTGGTGATCCGCAGCAGCGCGTCCTGGATGTCCTGCACGTGGCGAGGCAGAGTGCCGCTCTGCCCGTACGAGTGGAACGCGATCGCGTCCGGCACGACCTTCCAACGACGCCAAGCCGCGCCGCGCTGCTCGATCGTGTCGAGCGTGTGCGCTTCGACGAGGTCGGCGCCGACGTACCAGCGCAAACCGGACTGCTGCGCGATGACGCCAAACTCGGCCTCGAGGTCGAAGAAGGTGGTGGGATCACCGGCCCAGGAGTTCTCGCGCTCGTTGCAGAAGATCACGGCCGTGCCCCGCGGCAGCGCCCAGACGAGCTGCCGCATCGCAGCCGAGAGCGCGCCGCGGTTGCCCTGGAGTAAGAACTCGTCCGCGGGATGGGTGCGCGTGAATGCGCAGTAGGAGACGACCGGCGTGAAGTGCAACGCCCGGCAGTCGTCGAAGATGTCTTGGAATTCCTTTGAGAATTCCGGTACATCCGCGTGCCGCCAGCGCTGCGCTTCGTCGTAGATCTTGACGGCCACCGGCGCACCGCCGCCATCCTTGAGACCGAGGAGCGCGAGCCAGGCGCGCAAGCCGCCACGGGAGTAGCCAGCTGCGGATCCGGTAGGACGATCGGGCGCGTGCACGCCGAGGTGATGAGTGCTGGGACTGTTCATGCGACTTGGGTTTTGCTGGCTCGGGGACGCGATGCGGCCTTGCGGCCCGGCGCACGCTGCGCGCCTTCGATGAGCGCGGCAATCGAGCGCAGCGCGACCCGTTTGCCCCAGCGGTTGCTGGTGCCAGGCGCGTTAAGGACTTCCCACTCGCCGCTGCGCGCCACGCGATAGACGACGGCCGTCGAGAGGGACAGCATTTCGGCGACGCGCGGGAGGCGCTTCAGCTCGAGCAGGTCGTGCGCGGTCCAGCTCTTGCCGGTTTGCACCTCGTAGTAGTCGAGCAGTGACTCGAGCGTGACGCGAGTCTCGACGTGGCCGGGTGAGGTTGCGACCTCGACGGTGCGTAGCTCGCCGGCGTTGACGGCGTTGCAGATCGTCGCCGGCGAGCAGTCGCAGAGCTTCGCGACCTGACGTCGCGAGAGGAGTTGCAGGGTGCGAACCTTACGCATGGTCAGCGGCGGCGCGGCCGCGGCGCGGCCAGGTGGAGCACGGTGCCGACCATCAGCGCGACGACCAGGCAGGCCAGCGCGTGGGACACCACTGCGGGCACCACCGCGATCGCGAAGATCACGGTGATGTAGAGAGCGAGAAGCGAAGCGGTTTTCATGCGAGCCTCCGGGTGGAAGGGCGCGCGCTCTTGAGTTCGAGCCGCGCGAGGCGCATCTCGGTGTTCTCAATCGCGCGGCGGACACCGTCGCGCAGTTCGATCACCGTGAGGCGGTCAGTGAAGCTGGCCGAGTGCCGCTTGCCGGCGGCGTCGTAGGCGCTGACGTTGATCCGGCCGCCGCGCGCCTCGCAGGCGGCGCGTAGCCGGTACAGGCTCTGGAGCCGAGCACGCAGCGCTGAGGCGCGCGCGTTGTGGCGTCGGTCGAGCGGTCGGGGAGAGGCCGCCCCGCCGCTTGCCTGCTGCTGCAATTCCCCGGGAAGGGCAGCGGTGTGATCGGACGGGAGAGCCGGAATGTTGGCGCGATTCATCGCGCCTCCGCGCGCGTCGGCGCTTCGCATCCATGGAGCAGGACCATCGCGAGCGCGCGGTGGCGGCAACCGCCGTGGTGTCCGCCAGCGAGGCGCAGCGCAGCGGCGGCGCGCTGTTGCGCGGTGAGCGGCTGGCCAATGTGGCAGTGGCAGGCGCAGACGTCGGCGGCGTCCTCGGTGCAGTGGTCGAGGCATCCGCAGGCTCCGGCGGCGGGCTCGGCAAGGCCGAGTGCGCAGCGGATCAGCTCGCTCGGGATCACGCGTCCTCCCCGAGCAGATCCTCAATGTCGCAGTCCAGGGCATCCGCGATTGCCCAGGCGAGCTTCAGGGAGGGTTGTCCGCCTTGGAACAGCCTGCGGACGTGGGTGTTGACGCCGCGGCGGAGTACTTCGCCTTGGAGCTGCTGCTCGGTCATGCCGGCCGCGCGGAGCAGGCGCACAAGCCGCTTGGGATTGAAGACCGGCGCCGGCTGGGCTTCGCCTGTGCGCGTTCCGGTGGGAACGCGGGTGTTCACTTTCGGCTGCACTCTGGCGGTCACAACCGTATTCATACCCACATGACCACAAGACCGTCAAGAGCCGAGTGATGACTTTTGGGATAATCCGACCCGAGTGGGAGAGAAGGTGAAGGTCAAATACCGGGGCGCGACCTTTGAGGTCGACGTCGCAGGAGTACCTGCGCTGCTCAGCCAGCTCGGCATCGGTCCGCACCCTCAGCGGAGCCAGCCGCGCTCACTCAGCCGGAAGTCGGATCACGCAGAGACGCTGATCACCGTCCTGCGTGCCGTCCTGGCGCACCCTTCTGGACTTTCGTCCGAGGATGTCTCCGCCCTTGCTGAAGTCTCAGACCCGCGCGGAATTCCTCGGGTCGTGCGCGTTTGGCGTAGCCTCGCTCGAGACGCCGGCCTCGATTTGGCCGACCTTCTGACAAATGAGCGTCGCAAACAAAAACGCTTCTGGGTTGCGGGCTCGGCAGCGAAGGCGGCGCTCAAGGTTCTGACCGCGAAGTATCCTCCCTTGAAACGTCGTACTTGACATCTCCACGGAACATGAGCAACCTCCCCGTTGCCCATGGACCTTGGCTCCTCCTCACCGCGACCTAGCCAAGCGCACGCCTCTTTCCTCACCCGCGGGTCCAAATCCCCGGTTTCTCGCGCGAACCGCGCGCCACAGTAGGGGAGCTGCAGGCGCGTGCCCGACGGCGTCCACCTCCCCGCAGCCGAGCTGACGGCGCTGATGGAGGCCCGGCTTTCCGGGAGGGCGATGCGGGTATGGCTGGGGCTTCGCGTGCGCGGCGCGCCTGGAGACGTCGTGCTGGCGGGGTGCCGCCGACTGGCGGAGGAAACAGGCTGCAGTCGGGCTTCGGTCCAGGATGGCCTGATCCTGCTGGAGCTCGCCGGCTTCGTCCGCGTGGCCGGGCAGTCGGCCACCGGTGAGGC
>CAZCXL010000295.1:0-3545 GCA_964502625.1 uncultured Planctomycetales bacterium
CGACCTTGCCGATGGTTGCGCGGCACTCGACGTGCACGCGGCGCAACTCACCACTGGGCAGCGACAGCAAGGCATAGGAGCCTTCACGCGCAGCCAACCGCGCAGCGACACCTGCCGCGCGCACCATCTTGCCGCCCTGTCCGGGTCGCAACTCCACGTTGTGCACTTCGAGACCGAGGGGCACCAGACCGAGCTTCATCGAGTGGCCGACCTTGGGTTCCGCGTTCTCGCCGCTCATCACGGTCACGCCTTGCTCCAGACCGTCCGGGCAAAGGATGTAGCGCTTCTCGCCGTCGGCGTAGTGCAGCAGCGCGATCCTTGCCGAGCGGTTCGGATCGTATTCGATGTGCGCAACCTTGGCCGGAACGCCGTCTTTTTCACGGCGGAAGTCCACCACGCGGTACATGCGCTTGGCGCCGCCGCCGCGATGGCGCGCGGTCATGCGGCCGTGGTTGTTCCGCCCGCCGCTCTTCTTGAGCGGTTCGAGCAGACTCTTCTCCGGCGTCTGGCGCGTGAGTTCGGCGCGGTCAAGCACCGAGGCGCCACGGCGGCCAGGCGAAGTCGGACGGTAAAATTTGATCCCCATGGTTCGGGCTCCCTAGAGGAGGTCGATCTTGCCTTCGGCAAGGGTGACGAGCGCAATCTTGCGCGTCGGGGTGCGCGACCAGGCGGCGCCGCGGCGCCGGACCTTGCCGAAACGAATGATGGTGCGAACCTTGCCGACTTTGACGTCGAACAGGGATTCGACCGCGCGCGCGATCTCGATCTTGTTGGCCGACTCGTCGACCTCGAAGCGATAGAGACCGCGGTTCTCGTGCTCCCAGCTGCCCTTCTCGGTCAGAACGGGACGGATCACGATGCGGTAGGCGTCGGTCTTCAACATGGCTCTACTCCTCGCTCTCCGCTTCACCGGTGCGCGCAACGATCACGTCGAGGGCGCCGTTCTGCGCGAGCACCCACTTGTGCGCGAGCAAGTCGTAGGCGTTGGCTTCGCGCGCTGTGATCACGCTCACACGCGGGAAGTTGCGGAAGGACTTCCACACGTTGACGTTGCTCTCTCCGAGCAGCACCAACACGGAGCCTTCGCAGCCGCACTTCTCGAGCAGGTTGCGCGCGGACTTCGAACTCGGCGTGGCGAAGTTGAAGTTGGCGATCTCATGCACTTCGCCGTCTTGCAACTTGCCGGCGAGTGCGCTCCGCAGAGCGACCAGCTTCTGGCGGCGCGGCAGCGCGTAGTTCCAGCGCCGCTTGTTCCGCGGACCGAAGACCGTGGCTCCACCCACCCACAGCGGACTGCGGCGGTCACCGGCGCGGGCCCGGCCCGTGTGCTTCTGTTTCCAGGGCTTTTTGGTGTGACCCGCCAACTCGCTGCGGACCTTGGTGTGCGCGTCGCCCTGGCGCTGGTTCGACTGGTACATCACCACCGCATCCTTGAGGGTGCGATAGAGAATGGACGCGCCGAGCGCTGCCTTGAACTCGCGGCTGCCAGAGGCGCCGCTCTTTGCGTCGTAGGTGGCAAGCTTGGCCATGACTACTTGCTCCCGCCGGTTTTGGCGGTGAGGATTTGGAGGAGGCCGTTCGGTGCGCCCGGGACGCCGCCGCTGACCAGGATCAGACCGCGCTCCACGTCCACCCCTTCGATGCGAAGGTTCTTGACCGTGGTGCGGGTGCCGCCGTAGCGCTTCGCCATGCGCTTGCCGGGCGGCAACTTGCCGATGCGTCGGCTGGCGATCGAGCCGGGTTCACGCACGTTCATGCAACCGTGGCTTTCGGGGCCGCGCTGGAAGTTGTGAGCCTTGATCGTGCCGGAGAAACCGCGGCCTTTGCTGTGCCCGATCACGTCCACCACGTCTCCCGTGGCGAAGAGGTCGGACTTGATCTCCTGGCCAAGGGCGAAACCGTCGAGATTCTCGACGCGGAACTCCTTCAGCACACGGAAAGGCTTCACGCCGGCCTTCTCGAAGGCGACCTTCTGCGGCTTGGCGAGATGCTTCTCGCGGGCCGGGGTCATGCCGAGCTGGACGGCCGCGTAGCCGTCGCGATCCAGCGAACGGAGCGCGGTAACGGTGCAGGGGCCGGCCTCAAGAACCGTCACGGGGACGACGTTGCCGTCCTCGCGGAAGATCTGGGTCATGCCCTTCTTGCGCGCCAACAAAAATTTGCGATTTGCCATGTCGTACCCCGGTTTCCAGGCCGGGAGATGCGCAGAGGTTCCACGAGGGAACGTGCAGGAGTCAGGAATGCGTCGCGAGGAGCGAGCAGTTCCCCCTAGAGCTTGATGCGGACGTCCACGCCGGCCGACAGCACGAGGCGGTTGAGCGCGTCGATCGTCTGCGGAGTGGGTTCCAGGAGGTACATGAGCCGCTTATGAGTGCGGATCTCGAACTGCTCACGCGAGTTTTTGTCGATGTGCGGGCTGCGCAACACCGTGTATTTCTCGACGCGCGTGGGCAAGGGAATCGGCCCCGAAACGCGAACGCCGGTCAGGCGCGCGGCCTCGAGAATGCTCTCGGTGGCCTGATCGATCGCTTCGTGATCGTAGGCTTCGAGTCGGATCTGGATGCGGGATGCCATGCAGGAATGGTCCTCCAACCACGGCTTGCTCCATCCATGGCGATCAGTAGGGTCCGCCGATGGGGCGGGACTGAGCGCAATTGGTCCGGATCTGCCGAGGTTGGTCCCCGGAAACGGGCCGAGCATTGTACGGGGCGGACTCCGCGGGTCAAGCGCCGGGACCCGAAGACGCCGCCGCGAGGCCATCAGGTTGCACGTCGAAGGCCGCCTGGCCTTGGCTCAATGAGCGAACTGCCGTGCTGTAGGCCATCAATCGAGATAATGCCGCTCGCGCCAACACCCGTCGTTGGTCGCCCACGGCCTCCACCTCCAGAACTGTGGCATGGCGCTGCTGGAGGTCCCCCAGGATGGGTGCCAGGAAGGCCTCAGGCACTTCGACCGCCACCCTCACCATGGGCTCGAGGAGTTCGGGCTGTTGCTCTGCAGCTCTTCCGATGCCGTCCTGAAGTGCCCCCAGCAGCCAAGAGGTAGCCCATGGGCGCGAAGGCGTGACCGCAACCGACTCGAGGACGACCCGGCAATGCCGCAAGGGGTGGCCGTGCGGGCCGCTCCAACTCCGGGCGGTTCCTGGATTCAAGAGTTCGCGCCGGATTTCCGCAGGAAGAGCCTGCGCCTCCTCGCCCAACTCCAGAATCGGAAGCTCGTTCGGACTAGGTTCGAGCCGAACTTGGGCGCGGACGGCCAGCGGCGGGCTTCCCGGCTGATCCACCCTGCCTTCGGCGCGACAAGGGGCGCGCACGCTCTCCACCAGCGCCACCCGAGGCTCCCCCATACGCACCGCGAGTCGAAAGTCCCGCTCCAGGCGGTGGGCCGCCACCTCCAAATGCAGCTCACCGAGCCCAGCGAGGCGCCAGGCCCCAGTGTTCTCGTCCTCTTCGATGATCAGAGTCGGATCCTCGCGCGCGAGGAGTTCAAGCGCCTCGACCAGACGCGCGCGGTCGGCAGGTTCGCGCGGTTCGACGGAGCGGCGG
>CAZCXL010000296.1:0-3506 GCA_964502625.1 uncultured Planctomycetales bacterium
TGATCTTGTCGAGCTGGTAAGGATCGGTGTCGTTGTAAGTGAACAGCATCGCGTTTCCCCACGGGTCCGTGATGCGGGTACACATGTACACCGCCTTGGGCGTGCTCACCGCCTGGTCAAACTCCCAGACCACCCCGCTCTTGTCGGTCTTCGTGAAGAAGGGTTTGCTCGCGTACTTGCTCGGCGTGTGGCCGCTGCCCCGCGTGCCCTTCGTCAATTGATCCCAGTATCCGTCGGGGCTCGTCCACGTGCTGGTGCCCGAGTTCCACAGGTACTTGTCTTTCACCCTGCCCTGGCCAAGGAAGGCGTTGACGTCGCCGTTCGTCTGCTCGACCAGCACGTTCTCCGCCGGGTGGCTCCAGCCGTAGCCGCACCAGCCTTCGAACTCGTACGCGCTGCGGTAGGTCCGCGCCCAGACCAGATCGAAGCCAAGACCGGGAATCACGAAGTCCACTTCGGTGTAGACCACTTCTCCCGTCCCCGCCATCACGAAGGGGTGATCCGGCGGAGAGGGCGGAAGAGCGCCAACGTCACCCGCGGCAAGGTCGTTGGGAGGAAAGAGTTGCAGGCCCAGCGCCGCCGAGCGCGGATCGCCGGAGTAAGCGCCACCGCCACCTCCGCAGGGACCGCAGCCGCCGCCGCCCCCGAGAAGCGCCGCAGGCCCCCAGCGATGCAATCCCAGCAAAGGCGGACGCGTCTCCACCCGGCCTCCCAGCTCGCACAAAGCCCAGTCCTGGAATCCTGCCGTCAAGGTCGGACTGCCGCTCCCGTAGTCCAGCGGCTTGTCACGTGCAGGCGTCCCGATCGAGATCGGGTCCGTGCCGGGGACTGGATCGCCCCCTGCCGTGAGGACGGCGTAGAAGCCGGCGCCGGAGAGACCGAGAGCAAACACTCCCAGGGGAAGCACGGAAGAGCGGAAAGAATTCATGAAGAAAAGAGAGGAAGCGGAACTCCCCTTCCTTTCAGTGCATCAAGCTGCCCTATTTGTTACATAATCCGGGTCAACCCTCACGGAGGCGCTTGCGAGCGCGGGTGCAGAGTGTGCGATATGCGCCCGAACTCACTCCAAGTTCCTGCGCAGCCTCGCGGGTCGTGAGCGACTTCAGGTGCCGTAACTCCAGCGCACGCCTCATTTTCCAAGGAAGTTGCTGTAGGGCGTCCAAGATGGGGGAAGCGTTGGGCTCCTGCCAAGAGGCGGGAGGATCATCTATCAGCCTTGCCTCCCTTTGCTCCCGGCGGCGGATCCGCATCGCTACCCGCCAAGTGAAGCGGAGCAGCCACTGTCGGCGATTGTGCCGGATCTGACAGCGGCCTTCGAGCGCCTGCAGCGCGAGCTGCTGAACGACTTCGTCCGTGCGGTCGGGAGTCAGCCTTTGCCAGTGGCAACACCGACGACAATCGGCGAGCAGTTCGTCCAGCTCAAGGGGCTCCGGGCTCCGGGCTCCGGGAATGGGATATCCGTTCCATGCATCCTTGTCGAATCTATCCTCATTCCGGCCGCGGTCAACACGATTCCCGCTAGCGGAACTGCGCCAGACCCGCGCCGGGCAGCGGGCGGCCGGCTTGGGCGGGCAGTTCCACCCGGAACACCGAGCCCTCGCCGGGGTGGCTCTCAACGCTGATGCGTCCGCCCATCCGGCCGAGCAGGTTGCGCACGATCGCGAGGCCGAGGCCGGTGCCCCCGCTCGCGCGACTGTGCGCGGGATCCCCGCGGAAGAAGCGCTCGAAGATTTGGGGAAGGATTTCCGCGTCGATCCCAGGCCCAGTGTCGCGCACGGTGACTGAGGCGCCGGTTTCCTCGCGCTGCACGCGCACGGCCACCTCGCCCGCTTCGGTGTAGACGATGGCGTTGGAGATTAGGTTGCGCGCCACGGTTTGCAGTGCGCTCGGATCGGTGATGAGCATGGCGCCTTCTACGGGCACTTCGCAATTGAGACGCAGGCCCTTCGCCGCGGCGCGTGCACGCAATTCCTCCGCCACTTCGCGCACCAACGCGCCAACCTCCACGTTCTCCAGGCGCAATCGCCAATCCGGATCTTCGGCGCGCGCCAGTTGCAGAAGATCGTCCGCCATGTTGGCGAGTGAGCGCGCATTGCGTTGCGCGCGCGCGAGCAGATCGGGCCGCGCGCTGTCCGGCATGTCTTCGAGCAGATCGAGCAAGCCAATCAGCGCGGCGATCGGAGTCTTGAGCTCGTGGCTGGCATTCGCGACGAAGGAGCGGCGGCGGCGCTCAAGCGCGGCGTCGCTGCGCAGATCTTGGAGCGCCAGCAGGCGCCGCCCGGGACCGGCGGGCGCGAGCGTGAATTGCACCACGAGGTCCGGAAGATCGCCAGGTCGCTCGAGTTCGAGCACGCGGCGCACAGTGTCCTCGAGCGCGGTTTTCTCGACGAGCCGCGCTACCGCTCCGTGCGGAGTGAAGCGCGTGAGCGGAATGCCCACGGGAGTGGCGGCGGCGGCAGGCTGCCCCGCAGCGGATGGGGCATCGAGCAGCGCGCAGGCTGCCGGATTGGCGTAGAGCAACACTCCAGCGTCGTCGAGCAAGGCCACGCCTTCGGCGAGGTGATCGAGACTGCGCTGCACGGCTTCGCGGCGCGCGCGGGTGTCTGCGCTTTCGTGTTCGGCGGCGCGCCTGCGGCGACGCTCTGCAACCCAGAGCCCGAGAGCGCCAAGCGCCACGGCGCCGAGCGCGAAACTCCAAGCATTCATGGGCGGGCCGATCCCTTCACTCTATCGCCGCGAACGCTTCGGAGTCGGAGCGTCCGTGAAGCGATAGCCGACGCCGCGCACGGTTTGGATCCACTCGCCCTCCGGTCCGAGTTTGCGGCGCACCGACTTGACGTGCGTGTCCACGTTGCGCTCGGTGACGATCGCGCCGGCGCCGATCGTGTAATCAATCAACTCGCCGCGACGGAACACGCGGCCGGGACGGCTGGCGAGGGTCTGCAACAGTTTGAATTCGGTGGGCGTCAGCTGGACGCGGCGCTCGCCGATCCGCACTTCGAAGCGCACCGGATCAATCAGGAGCGGCCCGGCGGAAATACGCTGCTCACTGACGACCGGATCGTCTTTGGTAGTACGGCGAAGCAGGTTGCGCACGCGGGCCACCATCTCGCGCGGCCGCGCAGGCTTGGCGAGGTAGTCGTCGGCGCCGACACCCAGGCCGAGCACCACGTCTGATTCTTCGCCCTTTGCGGTGAGCATGAGAATGGGCAGCCGCCTGAAGGCCGGCTCTTCTCGCAGACGACGGCAAACTTCGATGCCATCCAATTTGGGAAGCATCAAGTCCAAGATCACAAGATCCGGGTCGTGGCGTTGGGCGAGATCCAGCGCCTGCAGCCCGTCCTTGGCGATCACCACGCGGAAGCCTTCGTTGGTGAAGGTCAGCCGCAGAACCTCTTGAAGGTCCGCATCGTCCTCGACGACGAGGATGGTCTTGTTCATCGCAGGCGGTAATCCTGCCGGCTTCGTGTGATCCCCGCTTGTCACTTGCGTGAAGTTTACTTGAA